>CAMAVV010000023.1 GCA_945861815.1 Thermoflexus hugenholtzii JAD2 | reverse complement strand
CCCCTTTGCCGTTTGACACTCCTTGGATGCGAGGCTATCCGACCCCAGCAGGTGAGGCGACCCAACAGAAGCGTTTTCCAGTCGCGACTCCTCTTGTGGAGGAAGAAAGGCTCTCAGCGGATGAAGTTTGGCTTCTTCCTCATGCCCTGCCGCCGTCCTGAAGAAAACCCGGCCCTGGGCTATCAGCACGACTTGGAGTTCGTCCAATACGTCGAGTCCCTGGGCTTCGATGAAGTCTGGGTCGGCGAGCACCATAGCGGCGGCTGGGAACCCATCCCCGCGCCCGACCTCTTCATCGCCGCTGCCGCCGAGCGCACCAAGCGCATCAAGCTCGGCACCGGCGTCGTCAGCCTCGCCTTCCACGATCCCTTCGAAGTCGCCGAGCGCATGGCCTTCCTCGACCAGCTCACTATGGGCCGCGTCCTCTTCGGCGTCGGCCCCGGCGTCCAGCCCACCGACGTGAAGATGTTCGACATTCCCTACGAGGAACTGCGCCCCCGCATGGATGAGGCCCTCGATATCATCCTCAAGCTCTACAACAGCGACGGCCCTATCTCCTACGAAGGCCAGTTCTGGAGCTACAAAGACCGCGAGCTCCAGGTGAAACCCTTCCAAAAGCCCCACATGCCCATCGCGGTGGCGAGCACTGGCCGCTCCCACAGTATCGAAGTGACTGCACAGCACGGCCTCTTCATGCTCTCGGCGGCCTTTCAAAGCCCCGCGTCGCCCGACCAGTTGCGCAAGCAGTGGGAATCCTTGGAGCAACATGCGAAGGCCGCGCACAAGACGGTTCGCCGGGAAGATTGGCGGATCGCGCAATATCTCTACATCGCTGAGACAAAGAAGAAGGCCTATGATGATGTGGCGGAAGGCGCGATGCGCGAGTTGCGCGACTACTTCTTCCACCTTGGCGTGAAGCCTGGCTATGAAGCCTTCGTCGGCCAGCCTGCTGAGGAGATCACCTTCGATCAGGCCCTCGCCAAGCGCGGCTGGATCATCGGCGATCCGGACGACTGCATCCGGTGGATGGAAGACGCGCAGAGGCGCTCCGGCGGCTTTGGCGGCTTCCTCATCGTCGCCACCGAATGGACCAGCCGGGAGAACTGGCGCAAGTGCCTCGAGCTCTTTGCGAGGTACGTGATACCTGAGGTGAATCGCACGAACCGAGGACTCAAGCGGTCGTGGGAGCAGATGCTCAAAGATTCGGCAGCCAGCGCGCTGCCCGCGCCCTACGGACCTGGCCCAAAGGTCGGCGCATAGGAGAGGAACGATGACGATAGCATTAGCGGCAACAAAAAAAGAAACGGTTCAAGTCGGCTCCCTTAAGGTGCAGATGCTGAAGGGCGGCAAAGGCAGCCCCCTGCTTGTTTTGCATCGGGAGTTCGGAAGCCCAGGTTGGATCCAGTGCCTGGAAGAGCTTGCGGCGAAGCACACCATCTACCTGCCGTCGCACCCCGGCTTCGATTCTTCCGACCTTCCTCAGTGGGCGCGCTCCGTCCGCGATCTCGCCTGTCTGCACCTCTGGCTTCTCGATGAACTCAAGCTCAGCAACATCGATGTCCTTGGCCTGGGCTTTGGCGGATGGATCGCCGCTGAGATGGCGACGATGAACCACAAGGCCTTTCGCAAGATGGCCCTCGCCGCGCCTATGGGCGTCCAGCCCAAGGAAGGCGAAATCTATGACCAGTTCCTCGTTGGCCCTCTGGAATATATCCAGACTTGCTTCCATGACAAGACCAAGTGCAATCAACAGTGGGGCAGCCAGCCGACGGTCGATCAATTGGAAATCTGGGAGATCAACCGGGAGATGACGACCCGCGTTGCTTGGAAGCCCTATATGTTCGACCAGTCCCTTCCGCACCTGCTTCCTGGCGTCAAAACGCCCTCCCTCATCGTCTGGGGCAAAGAGGACAAGATTGTCCCGGCCAGCTGCGGCAAGCAGTATCAGCAGCTCTTGCCGAATGCGCGCCTGGAGACCATCGCAGGCGCCGGGCACTGCGTCGAATACGAAAAACCGAGCGAACTGGCGAAGCTCGTCGGCGATTTCCTCGCATAACAACCCGAAGGGTGTGAGGGGGCAGCTATGCACCTGATGTACTTCACCGAGCAGCCGATGAACGCCTACCCGGAAGAAGAGGCGCGGAAGTTCGGCTTCTCCTCAACGCTCTTCTCCAATAAGCACTTCGACCCCAAAGAAGCCAGCCGCCTCTACAACGAACGACTGGAAGAGTATCTCTACGCTGAGCAATGCGGCGTCGACGGCATCATGCTGAACGAGCACCACAACGCGCCCTTCTGCATGCAGGCCAAGATCAACATCTTTTCCTCCATCCTCGCGGCGATGACCAAGCGCGTAAAGCTCGTCCAGCTCGGCAATCCCTTGCCCCTGGTGGATAACCCC
The DNA here is from genome assembly GCA_945861815.1 of Thermoflexus hugenholtzii JAD2. Taxonomy (GTDB): domain Bacteria; phylum Chloroflexota; class Dehalococcoidia; order SHYB01; family SHYB01; genus VGPF01. The sequence continues at coordinate 11,175 of CAMAVV010000023.1, read as the reverse complement.
GTGCGCCTCGCCGAGGAGATCGGCATGATCGACCTGATTTCCAAGGGCCGCCTCGTCTCCGGCTTCGTGCGCGGCGCGGGCATGGAGCAGGTCGCCACCAACGCCAACCCCGCCTTCAACCGCGAGCGCTTTGAAGAGGCCCACGACCTTGTCATCAAGGCCTGGACCGAGCCCGGCCCCTGGCGCTGGGAGGGCAATCACTACCAGATGCGCGTCGTGAATCAGTGGGTGATGCCCCTGCAAAAGCCGCACCCGCGCGTCTGGATTCCAGGCATCTTCAGCGCCGAAACGGTCGTCTGGGCCGCCCAGCATCGCTATCCCTACATCGCCCTCAACACCACGCTGGAGGCGACGAAGACGCTGTGGAAGATTTACAACGACGCTGCTGCAAAGGTCGGCTATCAAGCTGGCCCTGAGCAGCGCGGCTATCTCATACGCTGCCACGTCCAGGACAACGAAGCGAAGGCCCATCAAGGCGGCAGGCAGTTCATGTGGATGCAGGGCGAGTTCCTCGGCCTTGCCCATCCCTACTGGGCCTCGCCCTCGGGCTACAGTTCGCCCACGTCCCGCCGCCAGCGATTAGGCGCGCCGCGTCCCAAAGCGCCGCCATATGAGAACCAGTTGGAGACACTGCAGATCATCGCAGGCACGCCCGACCAGGTCGTCAAAAAGCTGCGCATCCTCTTGGAAAGCGCGCGCCCGTCCATCCTCGCCCTCTGGGCCAACGACGGCAACGTCAATCACGCCGACTCCATGAACTGCATCCGCCTCCTGGGGCAGGAGGTCATGCCCGCCCTGCGACAGATCGGCAAAGAGCTTGGCCTCGATAGCCCCTTCGAGCTCAACACGCCCGTCAGCCTTGCCTACACGCCCAAGGAACAATTGAAGCCCGTGCCCGCTTCCGCGTAGGTCTGGCGCATCTCTCCTTCCCTGAGTTCCTCTCCCTTCTCAGGGCAGAGGTTAGGAGGGAGGGCTAATGGACGCCCATCTACAGGCGCTCTCCTTTGTGCATGCATCGCCCTCTTGCTGTGTTTTACCCGCGTATAATGCGCCTATCTTCTGCCCCTGGCATTCCGAGGTTGCCCCATGCACCTGATGTACTTCACCGAACAGCCCTTCGGCAGCTACCCGCGTGCTGAGGCGGAAAAGTTCGGCTACTCCACCACCCTCTTCTCCAATAAGCACTTTGACGCCAACGAGGCGAGCCGTCTTTACAACGAACGCCTGGAAGAATACCTCTATGCCGAAGAAGTCGGCGTTGACGGCATCATGCTGAACGAACACCACAACGCTCCCTATTGCATGCAGGCTAAGATCAACATCTTCGCCTCCATCCTCGCGGCGATGACCAAGCGCGTGAAGCTCGTCCTTCTCGGCAATCCTCTTCCCCTATCAGACAATCCCGTTCGCCTCGCCGAGGAGATCGGCATGATCGACCTGGTCTCCAAAGGCCGCCTCGTCTCCGGCATCGTACGCGGCTCCGGCGGCGAGCAGCTGGCGACGAACACCAACCCCGCCTTCAACCGCGAGCGCTTCGAAGAGGCCCACGACCTCCTGATAAAGGCGTGGACGCAGCCCGGTCCCTGGCGCTGGGAGGGCAACCACTACCAGTTGCGCGTCGTCAACCAGTGGGTACTGCCCTATCAGAAGCCCCACCCCCGCATCTGGGTCCCCGGCATCTTCAGCACGGAGACCGTCGTCTGGTCGGCGGAGCATCGCTACCCCTACATCGCCTTGAACACGACCCTTGACGCGACGAAGGCCATTTGGAAGATTTACGACGATGCCGCTGCGCGCGTGGGCTACACCGCCGGCCCTGAACAGCGAGGCTACCTCATCCGCTGCCATGTGCAAGACAACGAAGAGAAGGCGCATCAGGGCGGCAAGCAGTTCATGTGGATGCAGGGTGAGTTCCTCGGCAAATCCCACCCCTACTGGACGATGCCCTCCGGCTACGGCTCACCCACCACGCGCAAACAGCGCCTCGGCGCGAAGAAAGCGGTCGCCCCGCCCTACGAACAACAGCTCGAAACATTGCAGATTATCGCCGGCACGCCCGACCAGGTGGTGAAGAAGCTCCGCGTTATCATGGAGCAGACGCGTCCCTCCATCCTCGCCCTCTGGGCCAACGATGGCGGCGTCAGCCACAAAGACTCCATGAACTGCATCCGCCTCCTGGGGCAAGAAGTCATGCCCGCCCTGCGCGACATCGGCAAAGGCCTTGGCCTCAAGAGCCCCTTCGAAGTGAACAGCCCCGTGAGCCTGGCCTACACGCCCAAGGATCAGCTCAAGCCTGTGCCCGCCTCCGCGTAACTCTGAATTGCCCCTTCGTGTCCCTCTCCTGCTTTGACCCCGTATCCTCGGCCCGATCCTCTCGGGAGGAGAGGTTAGGAGAGAGGTCCAACCCCCCCCCTTTTTCGTCGGCACCATATAATGCCCCTATGGAGCACAAGTCCTCCTCGACGCCAGCAACCTATTACGCCAAGCCTGATCGCGACCTCGCCCTCGATGGCCTGCGCGACGACCTCACGCCCAGCGATAAACATTTCCTCCTGCGCCACTCCGACTTGCCAGAGCGCTTCGACGTCAAAGCCTGGCGGCTAAAGGTCGGCGGCCTGGTGAAGAAGCCCCTGAGCCTCTCCCTTGCCGACCTCAAGTCGCGCCCTGTGGTCACCACTGCCGTCGCGATGGAGTGCGTCGGCAATGGAAGAAAGGCCAAGGACAAACCCCGACGGCTTGGGATGGTAGGTAACGCCCAGTGGACGGGCACGCCGCTCAACGGACTTCTGCGCGAAGCCGGCCTCGACACAAAGGCCGTCGAGATCGTCTTCACCGGCTTCGACCTGCGCATCCGCGACGGCAAGAACGTCCCGTACTACAGCAGCCTCAGCATCGCCGACGCCATGCGCAACGATATGCTCCTCGCCTATGGAATGAATGGCAAGCCATTGCCTGAGGACCACGGCTTTCCCTTGCGCCTCGTCGTCCCTGGGTGGTTCGGCATGTACAGCGTCCGCTGGATTGCGCGCATCGAGGCCGTGGGCCACCCCGCCGACGACAAAGGGAAGTACGGCGGCTGGTTCGTCCCCGACACCTATCAGCCAGCCCGCGCCATGATGATTCCGCCTGGCCCTATGGACAAGGCGAGCGGTGTCTATCACGTCAAGGCAGGCCGTCTCTCCCTCACAGGCCGCGCCTGGGGCGGGCGATTCGGATTGAAGAGCGTTGAGCTTAGCGTCGACGCTGGCGCGACGTGGCAGCCGGTGCGCCTCGAACGCCGCGACGACTCGCCCTTCGGCTGGCGCACATGGACCTTCGACTGGCATGCGCGTCCTGGTTCGCATATCCTCTACCTTCGCGCCACCGATACGCAAGGCAACGTCCAACCAACGACAGCCGAAGGAGCAGGCAAGACCGCAGCTCAGAGAATAGACGTTGAAGCCAGGTAATCGGAGACTGAAACGATGAAGAGAGACCCTAGGGACATCGCGCCGAAATATCTAGAGCAGGGTGTAGACCCTGCCCCCATTGAAGCGCGTCAGAGATGGCACGAGGCGAGAAAAAAGAAACGACAATGGGCCGTTTTCTTCCTGTTCGTCTGTTTCATTCCGCTTGCAGTTCTCGCCGGTGTAGTAGCCCCCGTCGTTTTTTTACCGATCATCGGCATTCTATTGACGTTCTTCTTCATATATGCTGGGCGCTACGTGCTTATAGATCGCTGGGATGAGTCCCATTGGCTCGCATCGGAAATGCATCGAGAATTACATCTGCCGCGCCCTGATGAACAACCCGAAGATGAACGTCACGACCACCCGATTCGAAAGCGGGATGTCACTGACTGACGTTCCTGACAGGTAAACGCTTACCATCCGCTAGCAACATGCCCACCATCGCCATCAATGGCTGCACCCTGCACTACGAACTCCTCGGCAAAGGCCCGCCGTTGGCGCTCACCCCTGGCGGCCGCGCCGGGCTCGACTTTGTGCGCCCCCTCGCCGAAAAGCTCGCTCAGCGACATCAAGTCCTCATCTGGGACCGCCGCAACTGCGGCACGTCCGACCTCTGGTTCGGCAAGTCGCCTGCTGAGCAGGAGGTCTGGGCCGACGACCTTGCCTTCCTCCTACGCTCCCTGAACCTCTCTCCCGCTATCCTCGCTGGCGGCTCCGCAGGCGCTCGCGTCTCGTTAGTGACGGCCCTGCGCCACCCTGAAGTGGTCAAGGGACTTGCCCTCTGGTCCGTCTCCGGTGGCCCCTACGCCTGCCAAGTCCTCGGCTATAGCTACCATGTGCCCTTCATCATGGCCGCTGACGCTGGCGGCATGGAGGCCGTCGCCGCGACGCCCTTCTTCACTGAGCGCATCGCCATGAACCCAGGTAACCGCGCGCGCCTGCTCGCCGTGAAGCCGGCAGGCTTCATCGAGGTCATGCACTACTGGAACACCTTCTTCTACGATCGCCCCGACTGTCCCGTCATCGGCATGACGCACCGCGATCTCGCCTCCATCGAAGCGCCCACACTCATCATCGCCGGCAACGACTATATCCACCCCAAGACGGCCTCCGACGCTATTGCGCGCGCCTGCCCAAACGTCACCCATGTCCCCTCCGCTTGGACTCAGGACGAATTCATGGGCAGGTACACAGGCCGCTTCCCCGGCAGCGCCATGTCCCTCTGGGAGCGCGTCGCCCCAACCGTCCTCCAGTTCACGAGGGAACTCCCGTAGCCAGCTCTCGATGTTCCGGCTACGATATAATCGTAGATGGCGGCTCTCAAGCCGCCTTCCCTATGGACGAGCGACAGGCATATACCAAAGGCCACCCGCCCGCCTGCACCTGCGTCGATTGCAGTCGCAGACGCCTCGAGCGTCGGCAGCGCAAAGGCCTTCTGCAGCGCCTCTTCGACAAGCTGCGCGGCAAGCGGTAAGCTCTCCATCGCCGGTTCGTCGTTGCCCCGTTGTGTAGCGGTAGCACAGAGGACTTTGAATCCTTTAGCCCTGGTTCGAACCCAGGCGGGGCAGCCAACTATTCCCCCTCGTTGCTTGCCCTGCTACAGTGATGCCACAACTAACATGGTGACATGGTGACCAACCAACTAAAAACCCTGCCCGCTCAGCGTGCCCCCTTTATGAAGGACAACTCAAAGAGGCGGCAAACATCTGCGGATGCGCCTTCGACCAAGACGGCATCTCTTTCTGTGTCTTCCCCCGTGAGCAGGCGCGCGCTTTCAGCCGAGGGCGATCCCACACTTGCCCAGGTCTGGGATAACGATAGAGATGCTTCCTACGACTCTATATAGGTGAGGCTTGGCGAAGGGAGTGTGTCTGTGAGCTCGCATGCTGAGGAAATCTTCGAATGCGCCTGCCACGACCCCTCGCACACGATGAGGCTTTCCCTTTGGAAAGACCCCTCCGGCCCGGATGCCGTCATCACGGTCCATTTGACCTCTAGGCCGCTCCGTCAGCGAGTGTGGCGAGCGCTGAGATATGTGATTGGTCGCGACGTGCCGCATGGACATTTCGAAGAAGCGCTTCTGCAAGTAGAAGATGTGCCTCGTCTTCGGCGGCTGTTGGACGATTTCGAGATAGCCAGCCGCGAGACGGCGTCAGCACCAGCGTCGTAAGCCCCGCATTTGGCGCACGCGTCGCGGCTATAGTTGAACGTGAGACAGCCTTCCCATTGACCACGGCAAATCCGGCTGTTATCATTTTCATACTTTGGTATGATTTTGGTATGATAAAAGTATGAATAAAACAGAAAAAATTGCGATCAGTGTGCCGAGTGACCTTCTCAAGAGAGTTGAGAAAGGGCGGCGCGCAAGAGGGCAAAGCCGCAGTGCCTTTGTTCGTTCCGCCCTTGAGGCGCAGCTTCGCCAGATGGGCGAGCTGGAAGCTGACGAAGCGTATCGCAATGCCTACCGCGCGCGCCCGGAGACGAAAGAAGATAGGGAATGGGTGAAATCGACTGCGTCGGGTGTTTTCGAAAAAAATCCATGGCAGCCTGGTGCTAGTCGGTGAATCGCGGAGAAGTCTGGTGGGCCAATCTCCCCTTGCCGCTCGGGCGCAGGCCGGTGGTGCTGCTTTCTCGTAGCGCAGCCTATGACGTTCGCACATCTGTAACAGTAGCGCCCATAACAACTCGCGCACATGGCATTCGATCCGAGGTTGCGCTTGGCCCCGAAGATGGCTTGCCTCAGGTCTGTGTTGCGAATCTGGATTCCATAGCCACCGTTGAGAAGGCGTGGCTCGACCACGTCATAGCCCGACTCAGCCCGGAAAAGATGGCCGCCGTTGATAAAGCCATCCACTTCTCCCTCGCCCTCCGCGACTAAGCGGAGCCTTCTCATCACTCCTGTCCCGTGTCGCTCTCAGTTGCCGTATGTATGTCGATGGCATATGCTGTCATATACATACTATTTGGTAGGATAACGTTTATGCCCACTGAAAAAGTAACGATAACCCTGCCAGTGACTGTCATACGGCAGATTGATGCCCTGGCTCGCAAACGCGGCCAGACCCGAAGCGCCGTCCTTGCCTCGGCGGCAAAAGAGGAATTGGCGAAGATCGAGGCCGACGCGATGCGCGTTGGATACCTGGAGTTGAATCGGGAGAACAAACGATTCGCCGAGCAGGGAGCGAGGATTGCCGAGGAGACGCTTCCAGCATGGGAGGACAAGGATTGGTCAGGCGAGGGGAGATCTACTGGGTCAACTGGAATCCGGCGCACGGCAGCGAGCAAGCGGGCCTACGCCCGGCGTTAGTTGTCCAGAACGATGTAGGGAATCGCTATTCCACGACGACTATCGTAGCTGCCGTCACCTCTGCCCAAGAGAGGGACTACCCGTTCTTGGTTCGGATTTCAAGCAAAGAGAGCGGTCTGCCGAAAGATAGCTCGGTGAACCTATCCTCAATCATGACCGTTGACCAGGCGAGGCTTGTCCGTCGTGCCGGGGTACTCTCTGAATTGCGGATGCACGAGATTGACGGTGCGCTCAGAAAGAGCCTCGCCCTCCGCGACTGAACCGTACTTCTTCCCCTTCCCCCTAGCTGCTTGCCCTGCTACAGTGGTGTCAGCTCCAACAGGGTGGTGTGGGTGCCCAACCAACCGATAAACCTGCCCCCTCAGCTTGCCCCCCTTCGCGAAGGTCAGATCAGCGAGGCGGCATACGTCCTGGGACGCGCCTTCCAGCAGGACGGCATGTTTACCTACGTCTTCCCTAACGAGATGGCGCGCGCCCGCCACGTGCCCGTTATCATGAAGTCAGGCATTCGCTATGGTTTCACCTATGGCCAGGCAACCGTCACCCAGGGAGTGATTCACGGCGTCGCAGTGACCGCCGTGCGCGGCCGCCAGGGTGCGACAACTGCGAAGCCGGGCTGGACCTATAAGCTCAGACAGCTCATGACGCGCCTCAAGTATGGCCGCGAGTCGTGGCGGCGCTACCAGCTGGCCTCTGCCGCCATCCGCGAGCTCCACGTGCGCAACATCAGCGGCCCACACTGGTATCTTCTCCTTCTTGGCGTCAGCCCCCAAAAGCAGGGTACCGGCCTGGGCGGCGTTCTCTTAAAAGAGTTGCTTGACCGGGCCGACCGCGATAACCTGGCGGTTTACCTCGATACCTTTAAGCGTGACAACCTCAGCTTTTATCAGAAGTACGGCTTCGAAGTGAAGCAGCAGCTGAGCATCGATGGCGGCAAGGCGATGGCCTGGGCGATGGTTCGCCTGTCTAAAAGGACGTAACCCCACGACTCTGGGTGCTGTCCCCCGGTCGAGCCGCTGCCCTGATGCTACAGCGATTGCCTTCTTATCCCGTATAATGAAACATTGGGTGCTGTGCGCCCGTCACAACTATGGCTACCACAAAACGCGACTACTACGAAATCCTCGGCGTCGAGAAGAACGCCACGGAAGAGGACGTCCGCAAGGCTTTTCGCAAGAAGGCCTTCGACCTCCATCCCGACCGCAATAAAGCGCCCGACGCTGAGCCGAAGTTCAAAGAGGTCAACGAGGCCTACGAGATACTCCGCGACACCGAGAAGCGCGCCCAGTACGACCGCTTCGGCCACATGCGCCCAGGCCCCCAGGCGCCAAATGGCGACGACTTCGGCTTCGGCGGCTTCGGTGATATCTTCGACGCCTTCTTCGGCGGCGCAACAGGCACGCGCACCGGCAGGCGCAATGGCCCCGTCCGTGGCGCCGATCTGGCGGCGGCGGCCTCCATCGACTTCGAAGAGGCCGCCTTCGGCGTGGAAAAAGAGTTCGAGATCAATCGCATGGAGGCCTGCGAGCGATGCAAAGGCGCGCGCACTGAGCCAGGCACCCAGCCTGCGCGGTGCGCCTCATGCAACGGCACCGGCGAGATACGGCGCGTGCAGAAGAGCGTCTTTGGCCAGTTCGTGAACGTCGCGATGTGCGGCACGTGCCAGGGCCAAGGCCAGGTCATCTCCAGCCCGTGCAAGCAATGCAGAGGCGCGGGCCGCGAGCGAAAGAAGCGCTCCATCGGCGTCGCCATCCCCGCCGGCGTCAGCGAAGACTCCCAGGTGCGCCTCACCAGCCAGGGCGAGCCGGGCGTCAACGGCGGGCCTTCCGGCGACCTCTTCATCACCCTCAACATCTCGCCCCATCCTATCTTCGATCGCCAGGGCGACGACGTGCTGTACACGCTCCCCGTCAACATCACGCAGGCGGCCCTGGGCGACGAGGTTGAGATTCACGTGCTCCAGGGGAAAACAACCGGCATCAAAGTTCCGGCAGGCACACAGCCGGGGACAGTCTTTCGACTCAAGGGCCAGGGCGTGCCACACCTGCGCGGCGGCGGTCGCGGCGACTTCCTCGTCACTGTCGACGTCGTTATCCCGAAGAGCCTCGACTCCTCGCAGCTCAAGCTCATGGAGGAACTGGACAAGTCCCTCCCCAGGCCCGATCTCTCGAAAAAGGACAAGGGCTTCTTCGACCGCATCAAAGACGCCCTGGGCTAGCGACTTATTGTCACCCTGAGTGTTCCTGGTCTGTCTTCATCCCGATTCCTTATCGGGACGCTAGGAAGCGAACGGGTCTATTAGGAGCACGGCTCCATCAGCCCCGTTGATGCCCTAAATGTTTCACTAATCTTATTTCCTGAATCCTCTTGCCTCTCGCCGGTGCATTCGCTACACTGGTTTCGTGCTCCCTTTGCATGACCACATCAGCGAAGGCGCGCCAGAGCAGCTCGCGCTCTTTAACCTCTTCGAGGCTTACCTCTACCCCGTTCCTATGCCTCCTCCCCAGCACAAAAAGAGCGCCAAGGCGACTCTCCGAGTCGGCCGCTCCACCATTCGCTACCACGTTGTGCGCAGCGCCAAACGCCGTCGTACCCTCCAGATCACCGTTGACCCCAACGATGGCGTCATCGTCGCCGTGCCCATGCGCGCCTCTTGGGCTGACATCAACGGCTTCGTCAGCCAAAAGGCCAAGTGGATCCTCAAGACCGTCGGCGAGATGCGCGAGAAGGGACAGCGGCGCGGCTTCGTCAGCGGCGAAAGTCTTCCCTACCTGGGGCGTCCTGCCAAGTTGGTGCTTGAGGCGAAGCCGGTCGCCGAAGTATCGGTGACATTGACGGGCTGGCGCTTCCACGTCGGCGTGCCGGAGGCGCTCCAGGGGAAACAGCGACGCGAAGCCATCGTCGAAGCCTTCAAAGGCTGGTACACGCACCACGCTTACGAACCCATTGCCAACAGCGTTGCTAAGTGGTCTCAGGCCATGGGGCTGAAGCCTTCGCGGCTCCTCATCCGCGACCAGCGCCAGCGGTGGGCCAGCTGCGCCCGGGATGGCGCCCTTCGCTTCAACTGGCGCGTCGTCCTCATGGACCCCGCCGTCATCGACTACATCGTCGTCCACGAATTGGCCCACATCGCTGTGCCCAACCACTCGCCCAGGTTCTGGCAGCGCGTCGCCAAGTTCATCCCCGATTTCAACGCTCGCCGCGCCCAGCTTCGCCAGGCAGGCCATCTTTTCAGGATATAGGCCTTCGAGGCGCGCGTAGCGCTCGTCTAGGCAAACGCATTCGCGGTAGAAAGCCTGGCGTCCCTCGCCTGTGGGAGAGGGAGTGAGGGAGAGGTCGCCCCCACTTCTTTAGTCCAGGTGATACAGCTTGCGCGCGTTCTCATACGTGATGAGCCGCCGCTCGTCCTCAGGCACGCCCTTCAGCGACGTATCGACAGCCGTATGACTGAAGGGCCACGTCGTGTCCGTGTGCGGGTAGTCGGACTCCCACAAGATGTTCTCCACGCCGATGAGGCTTCGCGCGAAGATGCCGGCGTAGTCCTGGATGAATGCGACGTAGCACTGGCGGTGGAAATAGACGGAGGGCAGCTCTTGTATCTGGGCCTTCATCCAAAAGCGGTGGCGGTTGAAGGCGTGGTCGGCGCGCTCCAGGAAATAAGGCACCCAACCGATGCCCCCTTCGGAAGAGACGCACTTCAGCTTGGGGTGGCGCGCCAGCATGCCGCCCCAGACGAGCCAGGCGAGGATGGTGAAATTGGTGAGGGAGCTTTCCGTGAGGAAGACTTCCGCCTGGCCTGGCAGCGGGTCTTTGAGGAAGTTCGCCTGCTGGGTGCGCCCGCCCGCGATGTGCAGGTTGATCGAAAGGTCGTACTCTTCGCAGAGCGACCAGACGGGGTCGTACTGCGAATGGACGAGGGGCTTGCAGCCGGGGACTTCGCCGAGCCAGGCGGGGATGGAGAGCGACTTGATGCCGCGCTTCGCGATGCGCCGCAGTTCGCCGGCTGCCATCTCGGGGTCGTTCATGGGCAGAACGCCTAAGCCGATGAGGCGTCCTTTGTGCGGCCCCTGGTACTCTTCGAGAAGCCAGTCGTTGTACGCCTGGAAGGCGAAGGTGCGCAGCTCCGGGTCCTCGATCTGCATGAGCTTTTCCCCGCCGATCCCCGGCACCGAAGGGAAGCTGACCTGGGTGCGGACGCCGTCCAGGTCCATGTCCTTCACGCGCTCCTTCGGGTCGTAACAGCCGGGACGCATGTCGGAGAACTTCTGGGCCTTCGCCGAATACTCTTCGAACTTCTTGCCTGCCTGGGCGTTGAGGCCGATGTTCGGGAAGACTTTATTCTCGATCTGCCACGACTCTGTGCCATCGGGCGCGGGCACCACGTGGGGCGCCTTCGCCGTCATCGCCCCCGTCGCGCGC
>CAMAVV010000022.1 GCA_945861815.1 Thermoflexus hugenholtzii JAD2 | reverse complement strand
CACGTGCCCCGTGCCCCTACAGGATGGGGATTTATTCCAGCGCGCCGAGGCCGGTGATTTCTCTGCCGAGGATGAGGGTATGGATGTCGTAGGTGCCTTCGTAGGTATCCACGGTCTCAAGGTTGAGCATGTGGCGGATGGCGCTGTATTCCAGGGTGATGCCGGGGCCGCCGAGGATCTCGCGGGCGGTGCGCGCGGCTTTGAGGGCGGCGCGAACGTTGTTGCGCTTTGCCATGGAGACGTGGCTATAGTGCAGCTTCCCTTCGTCCTTGAGTTTGGCGATGCGCCAGGCGAGGAGGAGGCCGTTGGTGTGGTCGGTGAGCATATCGGCGAGCTTGGCCTGGACGAGCTGGCGCGAGGCGATGGGCTTGCCGAAGGTTGTTCGGCTCTTGGCGAAGGCGAGGGCCTCTGTGTAGACGGCCTCCAGCGCTCCGAGGGCTCCCCAGGCGATGCCGTAGCGGGCCTGGGTGAGACAGCCAAGGGGCGAGCCGAGGCCGTTGGATTTTGGCAGGAGGTGGGACTTGTGGACGCGAACGTCTTGCAGGACGAGCTCGCTGGTGACGGAGGCGCGGAGGCTCATCTTGTGCTTGATCTCGTTGGCCTTGAAGCCGGGGGTTTTAGTGGGAACGACGAAGCCGCGCACGACACCTTGATCGTCCTTGGCCCAGACGATGGCGATATCGGCGATGTTGCCGTTGCTGATCCACATCTTGACGCCGTTGAGGACAAAGTGGTCGCCCTCGGCGTGAGCGCGGGTCTTCATCGCGCCGGGGTCGGAGCCGCCTTCGTGCTCGGTGAGGCCGAAACAGCCGATCATTTCGCCGGAGGCGAGCTTGGGGAGATATTTCTTTTTCTGCTCTTCGGAGCCGTAGGCGTAGATGGGGTACATGACGAGGGCGCCCTGGACGCTGGCGAAGCTGCGGAGGCCGGAATCGGCGCGCTCGATCTCGTACATGATGAGGCCGTAGGAGACGTTGTCGAGCCCGGCGCAGCCGTACTGCACCGGGAGGGTGGGGCCGAAGAAGCCGAGTTTTCCAAAGGAGGCGGCGAGATGTTTGGGCGCGACGCCCTGCTCCCACCAGTCGCGGATGTGGGGCATGACTTCGGCGTCAAGGAACTTGCGCGCGGTGGCCTGGACCTGGCGCTGTTCAGGGGTCAGGAGGTCGTTGAGGAGGGCGAAGTCGAGCATAGGGGAAAGGGCCTTCTTTCGTTCGCGAGGGGACGCGTGCGCGATGGCGAGACGGGAAGATTATAGCGGAGGGGGATTCGACGTAAGTAGTCTTACACGGGCAAGGGTTCGCGACCGAACTCGGTGTTACGCGCACCTGGTGCTTGAGGAACTAAGGAGCGTAAGCTCTTATTGCCATGCCTAGGCGAGCATGGAACCGATTACCTTTAGTACTTCGTCACGTCCGAAAACGTAGGACGTAAGATGAAAGTACATTTCATTTAGTCTCCAGAACGCCTCGATCCGTATCGCTCTATCTCGTGGGTCTGACATCACAATCTCTTCGATTCGCTCTGGGGAAAGGAAGATAGCGATTCCATTGATCTCGACTTTAGAGGTGCCGACGTGGGGCGGCTCATTGGAAACGTTGACTTGCATCAGGCGCAACTCAGGATCTCCAACCCCTCGGGGGTTATTAAAGTAGGTACTTACGAGGAATCGGCCAATTTGTTCTAGCGGTTGCACACCGAACAGCAAAGCCGGTTTTTGTCCATCCGGGTAGTAACTCGGAACCGAAATCTTGAACGGCACGCGCATCTGCGCTGTCTGATAATCTGACAACGCATAAACCGTTACTGGTGCAAGATTCTGTACCTTTCGGCCTGGCGGCTTCGCGCACGACAAAGTCAAACCTATGATAAGAGTTGAAAGAATCAGCAGGAGGCGTTTCATATATAGACCATCTGAGTGGGTCAAATTCTATGCCCATTCTGCACGAGGCAAGGGACGGGGTTCGTAGAACTGGTCGGGGCGCGCCGGTAGGAGAATCAGAGTGGCTGGCTCGCTTTCGAGCAGCACGTCAAGAATATCTTGTGTCGCGGGCGCCGGTGGTGATCGTTGGACTTTTCGTCAGCGGCATGTCGTATAGGCGGCACCAGTTGTTCCATAAGATGTTGCGCTTGGAGGATTCGGGGATAGGAAGCTTCAGGAGCGATTCGATGGCATGGGGATATTTGGAGTCGCCGTGAGGATAGTCCGTCGAAAAGACAAGGTTCTCATCCCCGAACCAGTCCACATATTGCTTGACGGGAAGTTCGTCGGCGTCAACGGCGAGGAAGCAGTTCCTCCGGAAGTAGTCAGAGGGCTTCATCGTCAGGTCCGGCGCAGACTCGCGCAGCCACACGTAGTGCTCATCCAGCCGATGGAAGAGCCACTGCGCCCACGAGCAGCTACCCTCTAAAAGACCGGCCCGGAGCTTTGGGAAACGTTCAAAGACGCCGCCGGACGTTAGGCTCACCGCTACGGTCATGAGGCCCACAGGCTGCGAGAGGGTATGGTGTTGCAACAGGCCGTCGAAGACATCGAATGAGAAGTCGGACTGCAGAGATGTTCTGCCGCCACCGTGAAAGAGCACCGGCACGTTGAGCCTTTGCAGTTCAGCCCAGAGCGGGTCGTAATGAGGATCGTGCCAGGGAGTGCGATTGACGCAGCCAGGGGCGAGGAAGACGCCCCTGAATCCCAGTTCTTGAACGCAGCGGCGGGCCTCCGCCACGGCTGACGGCACGTCATGCGGGGCGATCATCCCCGCGCCGATAAGGCGTTTGGGGTCTGCCTTCACAAAGCCGGCCATCCAGTTGTTATAGGCCCGTGCGATCGCGGCGGCCTCGTTTGGCTTTAAGCCGTCCCGGCCGACCACTTGTTGCGAATCAAGGCTCAAGGCGAAAAGGCCGCGGGTTGGGAAGAGGACTGCGAAGTCGAGTCCTTCCCTGTCCATAGCGTCAAGCTGCGACTGTGGGTCCCACTTACGGTTGATAGCCGATGCATAGAGGTCTTCACGCTCTTTGTGCCAAGCGGCAGGTTGCCTATCGACAAAGCGCGTCGCCCCGCTGTGCGGCAATATCTGCCATTTCATTCGTATGCGAAGGTCGCGGGGCGATTCCGCAAGCCCAATGGGCGCTGCATATTGAAAGGCCGGCTCCATGTATCGCTGCCACAAGTCCGGCGGCTCGAAGATATGCATGTCGCAATCTGCGACCGGATGACCGTTTTTCGCCATGGCTCCAGCCTCCTGGGTAGGCCAGAGTAAGTCACAGAGCAACGAGCGTCAATCAGCGATGTCGAGAGGAGACTTGGAGGGAAATGGCGCGAGGGAAGGGCATAGAGTGAGACGAGGAGAAAAGATGGTCGGGGCGCTCCGGTTAGGAAACACGGAGGACGCCCTAGCACGCCATGCAGTCGGCCAAGAGGCCTAGGGTCATATAAAGAGGGAAAGTTGGTCGGGGCGCCGAGATTTGAACTCGGGACCCCCTGCACCCCATGCAGGTGCGCTACCGGGCTGCGCTACGCCCCGCCGACCAAGGACTCTTGACCCGCTACGAACTCGGGACCCTCCCGATACATCGGGATGCGCAATGGGGTTGCGCTACGCCCCGCCGACCAAAGACTCCTGCCGCTACGAACTCGGGACCCTCCCGATACATCGGGATGCGCAATGGGGTTGCGCTACACCCTGACGACCAGAGGGCAAAACGTCCTTCCGACAGGGGTGGGAGGACGGGGAAAGCATACCATAGGCTTCTGAGAAGCGGCAAGGCGGGGAGGAGTCACCCTCACCCTTCGGCGGACTCGGGGTGGGCCATTCCCTGGTATCATGGCCGCGCACACGAGGGGTGCAGAAGAATATGGATACAAAGAAAGTAGCTTTCGATATGTACGGCGACTTTACATGCCCGTGGGTCTACCAGGCGTCGCTGCTGGTGCGCGGGGTGCAGAAGGCGCGGGGCGATGTGCTGCGGATGACGTTCCGCTACTTCGCGCTGGACCAGGTGAACCAGAAGAACGGGCCAGGCTGGCATCTGTGGGAACACCCGGACACGCCGAGTCGGGGACTGCACGCCTTTCGGGCGGCTGAGGCGGCGCGGCGCCAGGGTGAGGATGCCTTTGAGCGGATGCGCTGGTCGCTGATGGAGGGCCGCCACGTGCGCCGCAAGGAGTTCAGCGAGCCGGGGGATATGGAGGAGATCGCGCGGATGGCGGGTCTCGATATGGAGCGCTTCCACAAGGATGTGCGCGACCCTGGGCTGTTGGCACGCCTGGCGGAGGAGCACACGCGCGGGGTGAACCTGGGTGTCTTTGGCACGCCGACGTTTGTCTTCGAAAACGGGAGCGCGTTCTTCATACGTATCAAGGTCGGAGAGGATGCGCAAGAGACGGCGCGGACGTGGGACGGGCTGCAGGCGCTCTTTGTCGCGAACGTGAACATCGGTGAGGTGAAGAGGTCGAAGCCTCCGCAGTAGGGGGCAGTTTAGCCACAGATGACACAGATTGCACAGATTTTGGGATGGTGAAGAGAGAGCAAGGATCAAAAACCGAGGAGTGAAGGGCGCAGGGATGCGCCTTTTTTATTTGGGCGAGGGAACCTGAATCGCGGAGAGAGGGATGCCGTTGAGGAGTTGCGCCATGATGTCGCCGGCGGCTTTGCCAAGGGCTTTGTAATCGACTGACGCGCTGGATGGCGCTGAGATGCCGAGGGCGTTGGGAGGGCGGTTGACGACTCCACCGGCGAAGGCATAGACGATGGGCTTTCCGTTGGCTACTTTGGCGATGGCCTCGAGGGCTTCAGGGGACATGGCAAAGAAGAAGTCTACCTTTTTGTCATTGGCGAGGTAGCCGGCAAGCTCGTCGTAAGGGTCGTCGCGGAACTCATAGTTGCGCCGGTGAAAGCGAACGTTGTCGCCTGCCTCGTAGCCTGCGTCCTTGAGGGTTTCGAGGAATGCGAGGCGCGATGCTTCGGTGTTGGCGCCCAGGTCGGGTTCGAGGATGCCGATCGTTGGCGGGTTATCGTCGCAGGCGGTGGCGAGGAGCGCGACGACCGCGAGCAAGAGGGCGAGGAGAGCCAGTCGAGGATGTTTCATCACAGACATTATATTTCCAATGGGAAGACACTTTTGTAGCCAGGCGTCTCGACCTTCCAATTGAAGCGCTCGGCGATGTGCTGTGCGAGGCCTTCGCGGGCGTCAGGCTCGCCGTGGGTGATAAAGGTGAGTCGCGGCGGCGCGGTGAAGTTGCTGAGCCATTGCAGGGTGTCTTGCCAATCGGCGTGGGCGGAGATGCCGTGGATGGTTTCCACGGAGGCGCGGAGGGGAACCCACTGGCCGTGGATGCGGACTTCTTTTGCTCCCGTCGCGATCTTGCGCCCGCGGGTCCCTTCGGCCTGGTAGCCGACGAAGAGGACAGTAGTCGCAGGATCGGGCAGGCGGTGCTTGAGGTGATGGACGATGCGCCCGCCTTCGCACATGCCACTGGCGGCGATGATGATCATGGGGCCAGGCATATCGTTGAGTTTTTTCGACTCTTCGACGGCGCGCACGAAGCGCAGGCGGTGGGCGTGGAGCGGGCAGCGCTCCGGGTCTTTGAGGAGATCGACGCTCAGCTCGTGCTCCTCACTGTGGCGGCAATAGACGTCGGAGACATCGCTGGCCATCGGGCTGTCAACGTAGACGGGGATCTCCGGGATGCGGCCTGTGTCCTGGAGGCGGCGCAGGTGGTAGAGCATGCGCTGGGTTCTGCCGACGGCGAAGGCGGGCATGAGGAGTACGCCCTTGCGCTCGGCGACGCGATTGACGACGTTCGCGAGCTGTTCTTCCACTGACGTTGCCGGGTGCGCGCGGTTGCCGTAGGTGGACTCCACGACAAGGTAGTCGGCGGCGGCGATGGGCTCCGGCGGCTTCATGAAGACGCGGTCGTAGCGGCCAAGGTCGCCGGAGAAGGCGATGGTGGCGCGGCGGCGGCCAAGGGCGATGGAGAACTCGAGAATGGAGGAGCCGAGGATGTGGCCTGCGCGGCGCATGGTGACGCTGATGTGGTCGCCGATCTCGATGGGCTCATTGGGGCGCACGGCGCGGATTGAACGAAGGGCGCGCTCTGCGTCGCGCGCGGTGTAGAGCGGCACGGCAGGGCGGTGTGCGGAATAGCCCTTCTTGTTGGCGTAGAAGGCCTGTTCTTCCTGGAGCTTGCCTGAATCGGGAAGCATGATTTGCACGAGGTCGCGGGTGGCCTGGGTGGCGTAGACCTTGCCGCGGAAGCCGTCCTTGACGAGCTTGGGGAGATAGCCGGAGTGGTCGATGTGGGCGTGGGAGAGGACGACGGCGGTGATTTTGCGCGGGTCGATGTAGAAGGGCTGGCGGTCGCGCTGTTCGATGTCGTCGGCGCCCTGGAAGAGGCCGCAGTCGATGAGGTAGTTGGCGCGGCCAAATTGCAGAAGGTATTTGGAGCCGGTGACGGTTCCTGCAGCGCCGAGGAAGGTGAGGGAGAGGTCGGGCACGGTGTGTTCCTTTGGGGATATTGTCGCAGGGATGGGACGATGTGCCAAATGCCCATAGACGTATCGCTGACGGGCGTTCGATACTTGGCCGCGGGCGGGCGAAGGCCTTTGGCAATGTGGACAAGACTTAACTTGTGAGTTAATATGCGACTAGAGATCGAGTATCGCGGAAGGAAGAACACCGTCTTCACG
The DNA here is from genome assembly GCA_945861815.1 of Thermoflexus hugenholtzii JAD2. GTDB lineage: Bacteria > Chloroflexota > Dehalococcoidia > SHYB01 > SHYB01 > VGPF01. Next base: position 7,126 of record CAMAVV010000022.1, on the reverse strand, counting down.
GTACGCGACGTTGCCGGGCGAGCGCCAGCTATGGAGTTCCTGGAGCGGCTGAAGAGGACGGATGCGCATTCGCAGAGGGCGCTGCTCAGAAGGTACACCAGCTATGGGGACTACGGACCTTCGATGAATGTTGCCTTTTCGCGACCTATCAAAGGGCACGGGAATCTCTTCGAGTTCAAATCGCATCAGGGCGACAGACTTCTTTACTTCATGCTTCCGGGTGGAGACATCGCGCTGGCAAGCGGGTTCCATAAAGGCGCGCCTCCAGCGCCGGAGTTCGAAAGGGCGGCTCGATATCGAGAGGCTGTCTTGAAGCAGGACAAAGGAAAGGGGTTGCCATGACCACTCTCAGGCAGAGAGTCGCCAGCCCCGGCAATGAGAAGACGCTTACCGAACAGTGGGTCGAAGAGTATCAAGACGACCCGGAATACATCGCGATTGGCATGGCGATGGCGGTGACAGAGGACGTGGCGAAGGAGCTCCAGCGGCGCAAGCTTACCAACGCCTGGCTTGCGCGGGAGATGGGCGTCTCCCAGGCGCACGTCTCTAAGGTGCTGGGCGCGCCGCCGAACATGACGCTACTGACGGTTGCCAAGATGGCAGCGGCGCTTGGCTATGAGCCTGCGGTGAAGCTGAAGGGGAGCCGCTTGAAGGGGCTTAAGAACGGGCGTGGCCTTGGGAAGAAGAATGAGGCGCGTGGCGCGACTCAGGGACGGCGACGGCGAAATGGGCGGGCGTAGCCGGGTATGAAGGCCTTCTTTCGATTCATCTGGCGGCTGCTGTCGTTCATGAACCATTGAGCGGGATAGGGTCCAGATTGTGGTTCAGTCATGAGAATGTGATCGAGCCCGTTCAATCATTTTATTGACTTCGGGGCTTGCATTCACTACCACGAGATTGATGTCGGGATGTTGATTCTTAAATACCCTAAATATCTCATCTGCAAAAGCCGATCCGATAGAGTCTATGCCCTGGAAATCCAGCATGATTTCCCGGAATTTGTCGAATCTTGCCAGGACGCGCTTTGCAGCTGAGCGCGATATCAATTGGTCCTGTTGGTACTTTGCCAGCTTCACCGGTACGTGAGTTTTGGAAAAGGCGTAACTAAGCTCTTCTGCTGCAAAGCGATCGAAGACTTGTTTGGCAGTCTGCTGGGCGTTTGTGCGAATGGTCATGTTGATTAATGTTCCAGGGGCCTTCAGGCGTTCCTCCGATTCTATGAGCCAATCATCTTCATCCCTTCGCTCACGTGAGTAATAAAGGGTCCCAGATAGAATAGTGAATTTACCAAACATGCGGGAAGTGAAGAAGATGCCTTCCCCTGTATGATGTTCTCTGTCTGTCGTAAGTTTCCCCTTTGAGAGTTCCAGGAGCGCGTGTCGCGGGTCGTCCAGGCCAAGTTCCTTTTGGAGCTTCTCAAAGATGCCGATGCCGTTATCATTTATTGATAGGGACACATCGATAGCGGTCCGTTTAACCCCAACGAGCACTGCGCTCGCCCCAGAATGATCGACGACGTTATTGAGCATTTCAGTGAAACCGAAATGGCAAATGTTCAAGATACTTTCCGGCACACCTTTGAGGATCGGAAAAATCCGATCCCGCCAAATCATGTCTTCCTGGAGAGTTTTACTGACAGGCAATTGAAATACGCTGTCGACGATTACCTTTGGCTTGTATGTGCGCCCTTTTGTCTTGCCCGAGGCCTCCAAAAGTCCGTCTGTCACCATTTGGGTTACGTGTTTCGAGGCGGCTTGCCGGGTAATTCGAAAGTGGCTTGCGACAAGACTTACAACGTCGCCTGGGTGTTGCTCTACACGCTCAAGCACAAATCGGCGAAGTAGCTCAGGGGCAGTGCGGCGCTTTCTCATTAGTTTTACTCTTGGAAAAACACCCAGGCTGCGATTTTGGAAGCCTAAACATGTATTTGTAAATATTATACACTGGAATTGTCAATGTGTGGAGTGTATTTGCAAGAGTTATCTCTGGAAATGACCTAATTGAGCAGTACCGCCGGACTGCAGTGTTCGTGATGAGTGTTTGAAACAGAGCACTGACTAAGTTTTGTGGGCTTGGAACTTTAGGTTACTAGCTTTCAGGCCCTATCACCCTAGACGCACGGCCGGGATAGCGACTTCACCACAGAGCAAATTGTTCTGTCGAAAATTGACACGCCGGGGCGCGCCTGGGTAGCATGGTGCCAATCTTCAGAAGAGCGCAGCAAGAGGCGCGAGCCTCTTTTTCTTTGGGCGGCCTCTTCAGCGACCAGAGGCGCTATGGCAACGAATCCTATCCTTCCCATCTTTCCTGAGACTGCCGCTGTCGGGTCTGACAACCAGCTGTGCATCGGCGGCATAGAGGCGACTGCGCTGGCGAAGACCTACGGCACGCCGCTCTATGTCTTCGATGAGCAGACCCTGCGCTCGCAGTGCCGCTCATACAAGACAGAGTTCACCAAGCGCTATCCCTCGGTGCAGGTGCTCTACGCATCGAAGGCGTTCACCATCGCGCCGTTCGTGAGGATCATCGCCGAAGAGGGGCTTGGGCTCGACGTAGCCTCTGGGGGCGAGGCGGCCATCGCGAAGGCGGCAGGTTTCCCCGCAGAACGCGCCTATTTCCACGGCAACAACAAGACGGCCGACGAACTAGAGTTTGCGCTGGCGTGGAAGATCGGGCGGGTGGTGGTCGATAACTTCCACGAGATGAAGCTGCTGGACGGGTTGGCGGGAAAGGCGAAGCGGAAGCAAGACATCTTGCTTCGCATCTCGCCTGGCGTGGACCCGCACACGCACCACAAGACGACGACGGGCATCACGGACAGCAAGTTCGGCTTTACCCTGGAGAACGGGCAGGCGATGGAGGCGGTGCGACTGGCCCAGGCGGCGAAGAACCTGAACCTCATCGGCATCCACATCCACCTAGGTTCGCCGATCTACGAGGTGGAGCCATACGCCGAGGGGGTGAAGGTCATCTTCGCCTTCATCGCGAAGGCGCGGGACACGCATGGCCTGAAGCTGTTGGAGTTCAGCCCAGGCGGCGGCTTCCCGATCCAATACACAGTCGATAAGGCGCCGCCGCCGCTGGCGAAGTATGCCGAGACGATTTCGACTGCGGTGAAGGCGGCGTGCAAGCGCTACAAGTTCGACCTGCCGAAGCTCATCCTCGAGCCTGGGCGCGCCATCGTGGGACGGGCGGGCGTCGCGCTCTACACCGTGGGCGCGATCAAGGATATCCCCAGCATACGCAAGTATGTCTCGGTAGACGGCGGCATGGGCGACAACATCCGCCCGGCGATCTACGGCTCGAAGTATGAGGCGCTGGTGGCGAACCGCGTGGAGTCGAAGGAGCGGGAGAAGGTCACCATCGCAGGGAAGTACTGCGAATCGGGCGATGTGCTGATCAAGGACTACAAGCTGCCGAAGGTCCAGGCCGGCGACATCATCGCCATCCCCGCTTCGGGGGCGTACTGCATCGCGATGTCGAGCAACTACAATGCAGTGTCGCGGCCGGCGATCGTGCTGGTGGGCAAAGGGAAGTCGAAGCTGTGGCGCAGGCGGGAGACGGCGGAAGACCAGATGCGGAATGAGATTCTGTAAGCGGGGTCAAGGGTCAGGGTTATAAGTAACGGGCGACATGTGGAATGTGATCGGACATGAGCGGATCGTGGAGGCGCTGGCCCATTCGGTGCGGGAGGGCAAGGCGTCGCACGCCTATCTTTTCACAGGGCCGCAGGGCATAGGGAAGATGACGCTGGCGATGCAGCTGGCGTGCGCCCTGAACTGCGTTGGCGAAGAGAAGCCCTGCGGCGCGTGCGCGCAATGCACACGCATCCTTGCCAGGAAGCATGCCGATGTGCAGGTGGTGGCAGTGGGGAGCGACGGCGAGGAGACGCACAAAGAGATCAGCATCAAGCAGATCGAGGCCCTGCAGGAGATGGCGAATCTTGCGCCGTTCGAGGGCACACACAAGGTTTTCATCATCGAGAATGCCGAGCTGCTCAACGTCAATGCAGCGAACCGGCTGTTGAAGACGCTGGAGGAGCCTGCCGAACGGGTCTGCATCATCGTGCTGTCCCGTGAGCCGGCCAAGCTGCTGCCGACGGTCGTCTCGCGGTGCCGGGTCTATGACCTGCGCCCAGTGCCTGAAAAGATGATCGCTGAAGCGCTGATGAAGAAGCACGCTATAGATAAAGAGAAGGCGCGCGACTTGGCGAGGCTCTCCGAAGGGCGCATCGGCTGGGCTATCGCGGCGGCGCAGAACCCGGCGGTGGAAGAGACGCGGCGGGACCTGGTGGACGAGATCGTCGAACTGGTAGAGGCAGGTTATGTGGAGCGGCTGTATCTTGCGGGGCGAGTCGCCCAAGACTTTTCCCGGAAGCGGGAAGAGGTCTATGACTACCTGGGCCTGATGCGCCAGTTCTGGCGGGACGTCCTCCTTCTGAAGGGGGGCCAACCTGGAGCCATCGTCAACGCCGACCGACGTGATATGCTGGATAGAGTCGCCGGGGCGCTTGCCTTGCCGGAGATAGCAGGTGCTGTCCGCGAGGTGGAGTCGGCGATGGCGCGTTTGCAATTGAATGCGAATGCGCGCCTGACGCTTGAGACGTTTGCGCTGAACCTGCCACTGATACCGGCGCCAGCCGTCGCACAAGAGGCGACGGCGGAGAGCCCGGCAGGGCAGGACTAGAAAGTCATTATGGCTGGAGTTGTCGGCTTACGGTTCATTCGGGCTGGGAAGGTCCAATATTTCGACCCGGGCGAAGAGACATTCGCCCCGAGCGAATATGCCATCGTCGAGAGCGACCGCGGCTTGGAGGTAGGGCACGTCGTCATCGCGCCGAGCCAGGTGCTGATGCAGAAGACGAAGGGCCCGCTGACAAAGGTCGTGCGGAAGGCGACGCCGGAAGACCTGGCGAATCGCGATCGCAATAAGACGACGGCCGAAGAGTTCTATCAGGAAGCCCGCGCTGTTGTGCGAGAACTGAACATCGAGATGAAGATTGTCGAGGGCTTCATCAGCCTGGACGGCTCGCGGCTCACCGTGACCTATACGAGCGAAGACCGCATCGATTTCCGTCCGTTTCTCCAGCGCCTTGGTGCAAAGTTCCAGGGGAAGATCGACCTGAATCAGATCGGCCCCCGCGACCATACGAAGGTCCTTGGGGGCATAGGGCGATGCGGCCGGGAATTGTGCTGCAGCACGTGGCTCACCGAGTTTGCGCCGGTGACGATGAAGATGGCGAAGGAGCAGGACCTGCCGCTGAGTCCGCCCGGCCTAGCCGGAGTCTGCGGACGCCTGCGCTGCTGTCTGCGCTATGAGTACGAACAGTATCGCGAGCTCAAGAGGAGTTTGCCGAAAATAGGCGCAAAGGTCACCACGTCCAACGGGCCTGGCATCGTCGTTGTCGGCCATCCCCTTAAGCAGACGGTGACGGTGCAGTTGGAAGCAGGGTCATGGGCTGAAGTGTCGATGGCCGAACTGGACGGGTCGGCTCCGCCACCTGTGCCTGTGGCAGCAATCCCCTCAGCCTCCGACGGCATGGGGCGTGTTGAGCCACGGCCAGAGCCGCGGGATAACCGTCCCCAGCAGCCGAGGCAAGACCGGCGCGACCAACCCCGGCAGGACAGGCGAGACGACAGGCGCGGCGACCGTCGCGATGACCGGCGGGACAACCGCCCGCAGCAGGGGCGAGGGCCACAGCAAGGGCCGGGGTCGCAGCAGCCGCAAGGGCGAGAGCCGCAACGGCCTCCACCTCCTCCCCCACCGCCTCCGCCTCAGCAGGGGCCAAGCGGCCAGTAGCTAGCGGTTGGAAAGCGGTCTCTTGGGAGGGAGCAGGCATCCAAGAAACTTGTCTCCCTCTCCTTTTATTTCCCTCTTATGCAAGGGGCCCCTGCCTCAAAAGTCTATGCGCATGCCTAGACGTAGACCCTTCGTCGCGGATTCCTCAGGGTGACAATCAGGATTCGAGTGTGGGTCAAGGCCAGCGAGTGACCGAGGCAAGGGGCGAAGCGAGACTTTCCGCGCAGGTGAAAAGCTAGTCAGCGAAGACGAACTTGCGCCACTCGGTGCGTGACTCGAGGTAGGGGACGAAGAGGGAGTAGGGCGTGGTGCTGGGGCGGGTGGGCTTGGAGAGGAGGGTCATGCCTGCTTCTCTCGGCGTGCGCCCGGCCTTGCGGTGGTTGCAGCCCATGCAGGCGGTGACGACGTTCTCCCACTCATGTTTGCCGCCGCGCACACGCGGGACGACGTGGTCCAGGGTCAGGGGACGGACTTCGTTGCCGCAATACTGGCAGCGATACTTATCGCGGATGAAGGCCTCTCTGCGCGTCAGGCGGCGCATGGGAAGCGGGCGGCGGACGTGGTAACGAAGACGCACCACCGTAGGCAGATGGAAGATTCTCGATGTCGTCCGAAAAATGCCCGCGCCATTCTCAACCATCTCGGCCTTGCCCTTGTCGATAAGGACGAGGGCGCGGCGAACATGGCAGACATTCAGAGGCTCGTAGTTCTGATTCAGCAGCAGAACGAGAGTGTTCGTCGCCATACAGCCGGCTCGGTTGCGGCTACTCCTTCGCTTCTCGGATGCGCCTCAGTTCCTCAAACGCTTCGTGGAAGTCTCCCGGCACCATGCCAAGGGCGTTGCCGGGCAGATTTTCCTCAGCACTAAGATATACAGGGACGAAGGCAGAGTCAACAAGGGCGTTGGTGAGGCGGTCCCGAACCTTGGTGATATCTTCGCCGCCGAGGGGAGCGCTCTCGGGGACGAGGATGGCGAGGCGGGCGAGCGTGGCGACGAGGAAGCCGCCGGCGACGATGCCCATGAGCACGCCAAGGCCCGCCCCTGCGAACTTATCGAGGAAGCCCAGGAAGACGAGCTTGAGGAACTTGAGGATGACGGCGCCGATGATCTGGACGATGACAAAGATGATGGCGCCGGCAACGACATATGCGACAACGGTGGCGACGGAGTCGTTCTCGACGCTGTCGGTGGCCCAGGCGGCGATAGGCTCGCTGAGGCGCGCGCCGAGGAGGGCGGCCAGGGCGACGCCGAGGACGAGGAAGACGGATTTGATGAAGCCGGCCTTCCAGCCCATCCATGCGTTGACGAGGATCATGACAAGGATGA
>CAMAVV010000021.1 GCA_945861815.1 Thermoflexus hugenholtzii JAD2 | reverse complement strand
TCCTTGATGGTCTTGGTAGGCTCGCGGATGAAGGGCTGGTGCAGGAGGCTGATCTCGGCCAGCGCGCCTTCGGGGGCTTCGGGAAGGTCGCCATCGCCGACATACTTGGGGCTCATGGCGGCGATCTGCATGGAGATGTTGTGGGCCAGGGCCTTGAACTCTTCCGTGCGGGCCACGAAGTCGGTCTCGCAGGTGAGCTCGATCATGACGCCGATGCGGCTGCCCTGGTGGATATAGGAGGAGACGATGCCCTGCCCGCCTGCGCCTGCCTTTTTGGCAGCGAGGGCGATGCCCTTGGCAATGCCCCTCTTGTGGAGGGATTCGACGGCGACTTCGATGTTGCCTTTGGCCTCTTCGAGGGCGTTCTTGCACTCGATGATGCCTGCGCCTGTGCGCTCGCGGACAGCTTTAACTGCTTCTGCGGTGACAGCCACGGGAGATGCTCCTGTGTAAGACCCGGTTACGACTTCGCGGCGGCAGCAGCGGCAGCGACGGCTTCGGCCTTCTCTGCCTTGGCGCCTTCAGCAGCCTTGACCTCTTCGAGGAGGCGCATCTGGCGGAGGGTGTTGCCTTCCAGCACTGCATCGGCGATCTTGCCCGTCATGAGGCGGACAGAGCGGATGGCGTCGTCGTTGCCGGGGATGGGGTAGTCGATCAAGTTGGGGTCGCAATCGGTGTCGTTGATGGCGACGATGGGGATCTTCATGCGGCGCCCCTCGGCGATGGCGATGGCCTCTTTGCCCGGGTCGACGATGAAGAGGGCGTCGGGCAGTTTCTTCATGCCCTTGATGCCGCCGAGGTGGTGGTTGAGCTTGGCCAGCTCTTCCTCGCGCTTGAGGGCGTCTTTCTTGGAGAGACGTGCGAATTCGCCCTTGGCCTTGGACTGCTCCAGCTGCTCCATGTAGGTGATGCGGAGGGCAATGGTGGAGTAGTTAGTGAGGGTGCCGCCGAGCCAGCGCTGGTTGACGAAGAGCATGCCGCAGCGCTTCGCCTCGGCCTCGATGGCCTCCTGGGCCTGCTTCTTGGTGCCGACGAAGAGAATCGTGCCGCCGCCGGCGACGGTGTTCTTGATGAAGTCATAGGCCTTGGCGAGCAGGCCGACGGTCTGCTGGAGGTCGATGATGTGGATGCCGTTGCGCTGGGTGAAGATGTACTGTTTCATCTTGGGGTTCCAGCGGCGGGTCTTGTGCCCGAAGTGGACGCCGGTCTCCAAGAGGAGCTTCATGCTGACGAGCTCCTGAGTGTTGCTGCCTTGCTTTTGATCTAACGCTTGCTGCATACCCCTCCCATTTCCAAAAAAGGACGCGCAAAGAGACTGCGGTCACAGATAAGTGCGACGGAAATCGTACCACAAAGGGCTCAGGGGGGCAACAGGGGGAGAAGGGGAACGAGGACCAAGGGACAGGGGTGAGGAGAAGGAATGTGGGAAGTCAGGAACTTGGGGAAGAATTATCCACCGAGAACACTGAAATCGCTGAACGGATATAGGAGAAGCAACCACTCCGGTGGAGGGCCGAAAGAGACCTCACTCCCGATGCAACTCCGATGCGGCTCCGATGCCGCCCCGATGCGACATGCGGAGTGACGACACATGCGGGGTGAAGACACACGCGGAGTCGCTGAGAATTGACGGGCCATGTTGACCATGACGCATTCTACAGGAGAAATCCAACTGCGCGGGGGCGCCCGGGATGCCCTGAGCATGCCAACGTGGGCACGCTTTTGCCTAAGCTGAACCTGGGCAAGCGTGCGAGCAGATGTTCGAAGTTCAGGTGGGGCAGTACAGAGTCCTGGTGCAACTTCAGTCGTGCACGGACCTAATTCGGGGAAGACGTCAAAGATCCGAATGATTGCGGGCTGGCATTTGCGCGGAAGTTGTTGGCGGCGCAGATTCAGCCCGCCTTTACTTCCAAACTGATGTCCATCGCGCCTGCTGAGTGCGTTAGCGCGCCGACGGAGATGTAGTCGACGCCGGTTTGGGCGACGGAGCGGACGCGAGTTATGGTCATGCCGCCGGAGGCCTCGGTTTCAGCTTTGCCTTTGGCGAGGGTGACGCAGCGGCGCATATCGGCGAGGGACATGTTGTCGAGCAAGAGTCGCTTTGCGCCAGCGTCGAGGGCCTCACGGGCCATGGCGACGGACGTGACCTCTATCACCACAGGCAGGCCGTTGGCGTTGCGGTGCGCCTCTTCCACGATGCGCCGCAAGCTCCAGCCCTCGCCGCGCAGGGCGGCGATATGGTTGTCCTTCACCAGGATGCCGTCGGAGAGGTCCATGCGGTGATTCGTGCCGCCGCCCATGCGCACGGCGTACTTTTCCAGGTGGCGCAGGCCGGGCGTCGTCTTGCGGGTGTCCAGTATCTTTGTCTTGGTGCCTTGAACCTCCCGCACAAACTGTGCCGTCAGCGATGCCGTGCCGCTGAGGCGCTGGATGAAGTTGAGGGCGACGCGCTCGCCGGCGAGGATAGAGCGCAGCGGGCCTTCTACGCGGGCGACGACATCGCCCTTTTCCACCGGCGCGCCATCGGCGACCAGGGCTGTGAAGCGCACCTTGGGATCGACTTGGCGAAAGACTTCTTGCGCCACAGGCAGGCCGGCGATAACGCCATCTTGTTTGATAAGGAAGTCGCCGGTGGCGCGGGCGGCAAGGGGAATGAGGGCGCGGCTGGTGGCGTCTTTGTGGGCGGCGTCTTCGGCGAGGGCGCGCCGGACGAGGGGGGCGATGGCACGAAGGTGGTTAGCGCACATAGACGAGGTGCTTCAGCCAGGAGTCGGAAGGTTCTGGGTAGTCGGAGCGGTAGTGGGCGCCGCGGCTTTCGGTGCGGAGGAGGGCCGCTTCGGCCATGATGCGGGCGGTGAGGACGGCGTGCTTCAGCTCGTAGCCGGGGCGATCGCCGGGCGCAGGAAGAGCGCGCTCCCAGGCGGCGAGCTGTTCGCAGGCGTGAGTCAGTCCCTTGGCGTCGCGCTCGATGCCGACGTCGTTCCACATGAGCTGTTGGAGCGTTTCGAGGGCCGGCGCATGATTTTCCCGGGACGCTCTTAGAGCTTCCCCTACCTTACGGGTTGGGAGGCGCTGTACCTCTTCAACACGGGCGGTCTTCGCGGCAGGGCAGTCGCCGGTGAGCTGCTGGGTGCGCTCGACGGCGCGCTTGCCGAAGATGACGGTCTCCAGCAGCGAGTTGCTGGCCAGGCGGTTCGCGCCGTGGACGCCGGTGCAGGCCACCTCGCCGACGGCGAAGAGCCCCTTGATATTGGTCTCGCCGCAGCCGTTGGTCTTGATGCCTCCCATCATGTAGTGGGCTGCCGGGGCGACGGGAATCATCTGCTCGGTGATATCGATGCCGTGGGTGCGGCAAAACTTGTATATCTGGGGGAAGCGCGCGGGGATGCCTCGCTTGGGCAGGTGGCGGATGTCCAGGGAGACGTGGTCTGCGCCAGTCTTTTTCATCTCGGCGACGATGGCGCGGGCGACGACGTCGCGAGGGGCAAGCTCGCCGTGGGGCGAGTAGCGCTGCATGAAGCGCTCGCCCTTCTCGTTGCGGAGGATGCCGCCTTCGCCGCGCACGGCCTCGGAGATAAGGAAGGCCTCGACGCCAGGCATGCGGAGGGCAGTGGGATGGAACTGGAAGAACTCCATGTCCATGATTTCCGCGCCCGCCAGGTAGGCGAGGGCGACGCCATCGCCGAGGGCGACGGGCGGGTTGGTGGAGAGCTTGAAGAGGCGGCCAGCGCCGCCGGTGGCCATGATGAGGAAGCGGCAGGCGAACTGTTCGAGCCGTTCCGTGCGGGCGTTGAAGACGGTGACGCCCTGAACGCCCTTCCCCTGCACTTCGATGTGGGCAAGAAGGCTGTGCTCGTGGATGAGGATGCCTTCGTGGCGGGCCTGGGAGCTGAGGGACATCTCGATCTGCGCGCCGGTGGAGTCGCCGCCTGCGTGGAGGACGCGGGGCACGCTGTGCGCGCCCTCCTTGGCCAGGGCGATCTCGCCGTGGATGGTGTCGAAGGCGACGCCGTAGCGGATGAGGTCGGCGATGCGGTCGGAGGCCTCTTCGGCCAGGAAGCGCACCGTTTCCGGGTCGCTCAAGCCGGCGCCGGCGGCGAGGGTGTCGTGGATGTGAAGCTCGGGGCTATCGCCCTGGCCGATGGGAGCCGCGATGCCGCCTTGGGCGAACTGTGTGTTGCATTCGGTGATGCTGCCCTTGGTGAGGAGCAGGACCTTGCCTGATTCGCGAGCGAGAAGGGCCGTGTAGAGGCCGGCGATCCCGGAGCCGACGATGACGTAGTCGTAGAAGGGGACGGCCGGGTGCGAGGTCACGTTGGCTTTTGCCTCATAGGGTTTCTAACAGCCAGGCCAAAGCCGGGATAGTCACCCTCACCTCTCGGGCTACGCTCGAGGTCCTCTCCCATCAAGGGCGAGGGGTGAAAAGAGGCTTCGGCGTCAGCGTTCGGTTTAAGGGCGAACCTGGTCACGTCGTCGCCAGCATCCGTTCGAGGGCGACCTTAGCCCATCGCGCAACCTCGCCGTCCACCTTGATCTCGTTGACGACGTTGCCCTTCACCAAAGCCTCCAGCACCCAGGCTAGGTACGCGGGATGGACGCGGTACATGGTGGAGCATGGGCAGATAACGGGGTCGAGGCAGAAGATGAGCTTATCGGGCTGCTCCTGGGCTAGGCGCTTCACCAGGTTGATCTCCGTGCCGACGGCCCAGGCGCTGCCGGGAGGCGAATCGGTCACGGTCTGGATGATGAACTCGGTGGAGCCGACGGCATCGGCGATGCCGACGACTTCATGCACGCATTCGGGATGGACGAGGATCTTGACGCCGGGAACGCGCTTCCGCGCCTCGTTCACCTGGTCTACGGTGAAGCGCTTGTGGACGGAGCAGTGGCCATTCCACAGGATGAAGGCCGTCTTGCGATAGGCCGCCTCGCTGTTGCCGCCCATGGGCTGGAAGGGGTCCCAGACGAGCATATCGTCGAGGCCGTAGCCCATCTTGAGGCCGGTGTTGCGCCCGAGGTGCTGGTCGGGGAAGAAGAGGACTTTCTCGCCGCGCTCGAAGGCCCACTTCACCACGGCAGCCGCGTTGCTGGAGGTGCAGACGATGCCGCCGTTCGCGCCGCAGAAGGCCTTGAGGGCGGCAGTGGAGTTCATATAGGTGACGGGGATGACCTTGCCTTTGACGCCTGCCATCGCCTGCAAATCGTCCCAGCATTGCAAGACGTCCTCCGTCGGCGCCATATCGGCCATGGAACAGCCAGCGGAGAGGTTGGGAAGGATGACGCGCTGGTGGGGCGCGGCGAGGATATCGGCTGTCTCCGCCATGAAGTGGACGCCGCAGAAGACGATGGCCTCAGCCTCCGGGTGGGAGGCGGCATGGCGCGCCAGCTTGAAGGAGTCGCCGCGGAAGTCGGCCCAGCGGATAATCTCGTCGCGCTGATAGTGGTGGCCAAGGATGACGAGCTTCGCGCCCAGCTTCGCCTTCGCCTCGCCGATGCGGCGGACAAGCTCCTCGTCGCTGATGCCCATGTACTCCTTGGGCAGGCGCGAGGTGTTGCCCTTGGTGGACATCTCGGTGCGCAAGAGGAGGTCGCCCAAGGAGCGATCGGCGTCGCACCCTTTGCCCACTGCATACTTTTCGGGAATCTTAAGTTGGAGTGTCATAGCCCCACCACCTTCTAGTTAGCCACCACAGATATCTGCAAGCGTTGGGTCACGGCTCCGAGGTTATGTTCAGACTTCACGGTGCCTTCCACGGACCACGTCGTTGCCTTGGTGATTTCCACGTCCACAAGTTCGCCGTGGCGATGCTCAGCACCGCCTTCGATATAGACGAGGCGGTTGGTGCGCGTGCGCCCGTGCCACCTGACGTCCTTCTGCCCTTCGATAAGAATCTCCTCCGTCGTGCCCACCATCTCTTTATTGATCTGATACGAAATTTTGGCCTGGAGGTCATCGAGGACTTGGTAGCGGCGCTTCTTCTCCTCAGGGGTGACGTCGTCGGGCATCTTGCGGTGGGAGATGGTGCCTGGGCGCGCCGAATACTGGGCGACGTGCACCTTATCGAAGCGGACGCGCCGCACCAGGTCGACGGTCTGTTCGAACTGCTCCGCCGACTCGCCGGGGAAGCCGACGATGATATCGGTGGAAAGGCCGACTTTGGGCATGGCGGCGCGGATGCGTCCAGCCAGCGCGAAGTACTGCTCGCGGGTATAGCCACGGCGCATGTTGGCGAGGACGGTGTTATCGCCTGCCTGGACGGGCAGGTTCACGAATTCGCAGACCTTCTCCAGGCGCGCCACAGCGTCGATGATCTTCTGCGACATATCGTTGGGGTGCGAGGTGAGGAAGCGGATGCGCTTGATAGCGGGGACGGCGTTGGCGGCCTCCAGGAGGTCGGCGAGGTCAGGCGCGCCGGGTAGGTCGTCGCCGTAGGAGTCGACGTTCTGGCCAAGGAGCGTCACTTCCTTGACGCCGCGCTTCGCCAGCATCTCCATTTCCTTCACCACCTCTTCGATGGGGCGGCTGACTTCGCGGCCACGGCGATAGGGGATGATGCAGAAGGCGCAGAACTTATCGCAGCCGTGGGTGATAGGGATATAGGTAGTCACGGAAGGATGCGAGGGAACAAGAATCTCGGAGGTGTCCAGGCAGACGCCCTCTCGCGCCTCCACGAGGCGGACGAGGGGCCCGAACTCCTGGGGGCGCATGAAGCAATCGACGTGGGGGAAGCGCCGCTTCAGGTCGCGGGTATCGGGGCCGACCATACAGCCCATGAGGGCGATGATTCTATCGGGATTCTGCCGCTTCAGCCCCGCGAGGGAGCTGAGCCGCCCAGTGACCTTGTCCTCTGCGCCCTGCCGCACGACGCAGCTGTTGAGAACGATAACATCGGCGGCCTCCAGCTCTTCGATAGGCGAACAGCCAAGGCGGTCGAGGGCGGCCGACATCCGTTCGGAATCGGCGACGTTCATCTGGCAGCCTATGGTCCAGACGTGATAGCTTGTCATCTGTGACTTACTTCACAAACTATGCCCATTTTTTGGGTACAAAACGCCCCCTGCGGTATTTCCACCGGGTTTTGGCGAGAGTAGCAAACTGGCGGAGGGAACGGGATTTGAACCCGTGATAGAGGCTTTAGTCCCCTATAACCGCTTAGCAGGCGGCCGCACTAAACCGGGCTATGCGATCCCTCCGGATAGGGCAACTATAGCATGAGGAGGAGAGGTGGACAAGGGAAACGGCAGAGGTTATGTAGACAACACTACCGAGCTTTTGGCTGTGGCGCTACTCGCTCGTGATTCCCCTGAGGAAATCGCCAGGCGTCATCACCTTGAAGGGAAGCCCTGTGCTAAGAACCACGGGAGTAAGCAGATGACGGCGGTCGAGGGTCAGGAGGCAGGATGCGCCGGAGGAGAGAGCGGCAGCAAGGACGTGGACATCCTTGGCGGCTGTCAACGGCGCGCAGGAGCGCATGTGCCCATCCGAAGGCGGGCCAGCGATTCTTGGAGAGAGCGCCGCGAGCTGCTGGTAAAAGCGCAGGAGCTCGGCCTCGCCAAACTTCTCTGCGATATTGACCCGCGCTTCGGTTAGGATTTTCTCTGTGACCGCAGCGCGGAAACGGACTCCCTGGCACACCTGGAGCGCCGTGGCCGAGCCGCCGTTGGGCGAACGGGAGGCGGCGACCAGAACGCTGGCGTCGAGGAAGACGAGGGAGCGAGGCATCTAGTGAGGGCCGCGCTTCAGAAGCTTCCGGATGCGTTTGGCCGTCGCCGCGTCAAGGCGATCCTCTTTCAAGAAGCCCGCGATGTCCTCGTCGCTGTAGCGGCGGATGTCCTGGCCAGCAGGGCGCAGAGGGGCGATCTCCAGATGGTCATCCACAAGGGAGACGTTGAGCAGCGTCTCAACCTCGATACCCAAGCGCTCACGGAACTCCCGTGGGATAGTGATCTGGCCTTTGGAGAGAGCTTTGACGACTTTAGGGCGAGGCGAAGCGGAAACCATGATTTTCCAACTTTCCAATAATCCGAACTTCCATCCGATTCCATTCCATCATGCGGTATGCTGCGTGTCAAGCACATCGGCAGGCAGGGACTTCATGCAATGTACGGGGACGCGCTGCACCTTTGCCGTGGGTGACTTTCGCTTCCAACAGAAGGAATCGTTGACAGTCGCTAGCACGCCAACTATCCTGCCCGAATCTGAATGCCTGACCTGCAGGAGCCGCAGTGCCCTCGTCCGTCAACAACCGCCTTCCCCTGGAAGGCATCCGCGTCGCCGATCTCTCCCTTGTCCTGGCAGGCACCAACGCCTGCACGCTGCTTGCCGACTGGGGCGCGGAGGTCATCCGGCTGGAGCCGCTGCAAAACTTCCAGCCGAACACGCGGGGCAGGATGGCGCGTCCCTCCCAGGCCATTCTCGATTCGGCGCGGGTATGGGTGTACGCCTACCCTGATTTCAAGCCAGGCAAGCGCCCCTGGAACCGCTGGCCCTTCTTCCAGGTCCACGCCCGCAATAAGCTCAGCATGACGATGGACATGAAATCGCCGGAGGGGATCGATATCCTCAAGAAGATCGTCAGTATCTCCGACATCGTTATCGAGAACAACGTGCCGGAGACGGTGACGAAGCTCGGCATCGACTATCCCGCCCTGCGCAAGGTGAAGCCCGACATCATCATGGTGCGCATGCCGGCCTACGGCCTCAACGGGCCGTACGCCAACTATCGCTCACTCGGCTCGCACCTGGAGGGCACGGCTGGGCATACCTTCATTCGCGGCTACGAGGATTCAGACCCGACGATGACGGAGGATATCTACTTCGGCGACGCGGCGGCCGCTGCGACGGCCTGCTTCGCGGCGGCCGCTGCCCTCCACGAGCTGCGCCGCACCGGCAGAGGCCAGCTCATCGAACTGGCGCAGGTGGAGAGCCTCATCCCATACTTCGGCGATATGCTTTTGGACTACCAGATGAACAAGCGCGTTGCCGGGCCGAAGGGGAACGACCTCGGAAACTTCGCGCCGCACAACGCCTACCAGTGCAGCGGCGACGACCGGTGGGTCGCCATCGCCGTGGGCAGCGATGCGGAGTGGCAAGGCCTGGTGAAGGCGATGGGTACCCCAGATTGGGCGAGCGACCCCTCCTTCGCAACACAGGCCGGGCGCTATAAGCGACGCCGCTTGCTCGACGAGCGGGTCACGCAGTGGACGCGCCAGCACGACAATCAGTGGGTCATGGCGCGGCTCCAATCCTTCGGCGTGCCGGCGGGCGTGCTGAACGACGAGCGTGACGCCTACGCCGACCCGCACCTGAACGCTCGCGGCTTCTTCGAGACCCTGACGCACTCGGACACGGGAACCCATCGCTACCCAGGCATCATATGGAAGATGGCAAGGACGCCGAACAAGATACGCACGCCGCCGCCGACCTTGGGCGAGCATAACAAGTACGCCTATCGCGAACTGCTTTGCGTGGGCGACGATGAGTACAAACGGCTGGAGGCGGCAGGGCACATCGGCGACGAGTATCCGCCGCACGTGGCATGAGGGAAGCGGAGAAATTATCTACAGATTACACCGATCAACACAGATGGGCAGGAAATCAAGATAGTTTATCCACGGAGAACACCGAGCACACTGAAGGGATGATTCCGCATCGAGCAAACTAAAAAGCCCGCTCGGGCATGATGCCGGAGCGGGCTTTTGTCGTTCAGGCGATGCGGGAAATTAGGGCTTGCGGCCAAGACCCGCGATGAGCTTGTCTTGCAAGCTGGCGTTCGCGGCAACGGACACCACGGGCTTGAATGCCGGCGACTTCGAGAGGTTTGCGAAACCAGGGGACATCGCGGCATATATCGTCTCGACAAGGTTGGCGGGCAGTTTGGTGTCCTGCTTGGTAGCCTTCGCCAGGTCCCAGCCGTGAATCAGGACATCATTCGTGATGATGGACAAGAACTTGCCTCCTGCCATCTCGCCTGTGGGGCCCTTCACCATCTTCTGCAACGCTCCCGGTTGCTTCGCGGCGGCAACAAGCTGCTTCGTTGCCTTGTCATAGGCTTCGACAGTCGTGCCGGCCTTGGCCGCGTCATGGGCTTCACCGGAGGCCTGTGCGCCGCCAAGCACGCCAATGCCGTAGGTGGCGGCGCCGCTGATGTGGTCGAGGAGTTGTTTCACATTCCACTTGTCGCAGGGCGTCGAGTCGTTCATCTGATTCGGCTTCGCGCCAGCCACATACTTCCGTGTATGGGCAACGGCCTGCTCTAACAAAGCAATCTCGTCTGACGTTTTCTGTTGGGTCATCTCTTACTCCTTATATTTACCATGCTTGGGGCCTCGCCTTGACCGTGTACAGGATACTCCTGCCATGCAACTATACGAACGGCAACGGGGTTCGGTTCATTGACACATCGCGGAGGGCCGACCTACACTCGCGCCAGTTTCTCCAGGAGGCGTTTCCCATGGGCATGCTCGATGGCAAGGCGGTCGTCATCACGGGCGGCGGCGGGCTGCTTGGCTCCGAGTTCGCGAAGGCCATGGCGAAGGAAGGCGCGAAGGTCCTCGTCAACGACATCGTTGCCGAAAATGCGAAGGCCGTTGTGGAGGCCATCACGAAGGCAGGCGGGCAAGCCTACGCCAACACGGAACCCGTCGCCGGATGGGAGAGCGCAGGGCGCATCATCGACGACTGCCTTCAGCGATTCGGCAAGATCGATGCTCTGGTGACCTGCGCCCACAAGACGACGGGTAAGCCCATCTGGGAGCTGCAAGAGGCCGACCTGGATCTGACGCTCAACATCCATGTGAAAGGCCTGTTCGCCTGCGCCCATCACGCCGCAAAGCATATGAAGAAGCAGAAGAGCGGCAGCATCATCACCATGAGTTCCCGTGCCCTCAACGGCCACCCCGCTATCTCAACCTATGCCGCCGCCAAGGGCGCAATCATCAGCGGCACCATGAGCTGGGCGCTGGAGCTTGCCGACCACGGCGTGCGGGTGAACTGCATCCTGCCAGCCGCCATCCGCCCGAAGCCCGGACAGCAATTGCCGACGCACATGAAATGGTTCTGGGAGTTCACCGTCGAGAATCATTCGTGGTACGAGCCTGTTCCCGCCGCCCACACCGTCGCGCCCCTGGCCGTCTACCTGGCGAGCGACGCGTCGAACTGGGTGACAGGACAGATCATCTTCCTGAGCGGCGATACGCTGGCGCTGATGCGCCACCCTCGCGAAGAGCGCTTCGGCTTCATGCCGAACGGCTGGAGCGTCGGCGACATCGAGAAGTATTTCAAGGCAACAGTTGGCGCAACGCTGGAGATGCCCGGCATGGGCGTGCCGAGGTACAAGTGGTACGAAGGAGTGAAATAAGAGCATGGCTACTGGAAACAAAGTCGCCGTTGTCACGGGCTCCAGCCGAGGGATAGGAAAGGCCAGCAGTATCCATTTGGCCAGAAAAGGTTTCGACGTCGTTATCTGCGCACGAACGATTCAAGAGGGGGAAGCCTTCGAACATTCCTCGACGGTCAAGAAGTCGAATACGAAGCCGATACCTGGAAGCTTGGAATCGACGGCGGCGGAGATCCGGAAGCTTGGCCGGCGTGTGCTTACCGTCAAAGCCGACTTGCTCAAGCGTGAGGACCTGAAGCGATTGGTCGATACAACGATGGCGGAATTCGGGCGCATCGATGTTCTTGTCAACAACGCCCGCTATATCGGACCTGGGCACATGGACCTCTTCATCGACACACCGATCGAGCTATTCGATGACCATTTTGCGTGCAACGTGCTGGCTCCTCTTTACCTCATGAAACTCGCCGTGCCAGTCATGATGAAACAAGGCGGCGGCATCATCATCAACCTTTCATCGGGCGCAGGCTATCGAGAAGTAGGAACGGGGATGCCCGGCGAACTCGGAGGAATCGGGCTTGGCTATGGGGTGAGCAAGGCAGCGTTCAATCGCATCGCGGCCGGACTCGCCAAAGAACTTCGAGAGCACAAGATCGCTGTCATCAATCTTGACCCCGGCTATGTGTCGACGGAGCGCATGAAGACGGATATGGCAGCATTTGGCCGCGATTCGAGCAAAGGCGCGTCTCTCGATGTGCCAGCGTCAGTCTGCGCATTCCTCGCGACGTATCCGTACCCGATGTTTTACTCGGGACAAGAGGTATTCGCTCCTAACTTCGCCATGGAACACAGCCTTGTGGACCCGAAGCAGTTGCCAGCGACCTTGGCGCCGAGCACTTGGGGCCTGCCGCGGGCGTAATGGCATAGCGCTCGTCGCTGGAGATGCCTGGCATGGGCGTGCCGAGGCACAAATGGTATGAGAGGCTGAAATAAGAACATGGCTACTGGAAACAAAGTCGCCGTTGTCGCCAAGATGCGAGGGTGCCTAGACCCGGCTAGCCGGAACCCCTTCGTCGTCCGCGTAACGGTCTGACACTTTCCGTTAGCTAGCTGCTTTCTGTGCATTGCCCCCGCAGGGCTATTGCTGCTCGCCTGAGAAGAGCAATACGTGATTTATTGTGCGAAAATGCGGGTGAGGCGTGGTAACGCCAAGGAGAGGGAGCGCTATGACGACGCTGAAGAAAATACCTGGGATTGGGATACCGCCGGTGCCGGGGAATACGACATACATCAAGGCTGGCGCGATTACGATCGGCGTCGAGCACCGTTTGTTGGACTTTGACATCGCGCTTGCCGTTGAGGACGCCGGGGGGGTGGGAGACCCCAATCGACGAGCAACCCTGGAGCGCTTGAAAAAAGAGGGCAGGATTATCGATGACCGTGGCGTCTCGCTCCATATCTTCGATAATGCCGATGGGAAGTTGGTAGAGCATTTGCGCTTCGATTGTTTTGACCGCGACCCGCACTATCATTACATCTTTCCGTCGGAGAAAAAGAACGACCGGCATTACTTTAAGGACGTCACGAGTGATTCGCCGCTGACGTGGGCACTTGAGCAGTTGAAGGAAAATATTCCGGCGTTGTTGACGGAAGCAGATGCGCCGAGGCTCGCCATCAAGGTTGACCAGCATGAGGTTCAGGCGATCTTCCCTGAGATTATAAAGGCTGTCGAGGTTGCAGAGCGGAAGCTCTCCGCCGATAGGCGTAAGGAAAAGGCGAAGGTCGAAGAGACGCCGATGGTGAGGAAGGCTTCGGGGTGATTACGGATGCAGCGTCCAGCCTTCTTTCGCATCGCGCATCCAGCCGCTGCTCGCCATGGTGCCGCCGTCCACGTGAATGGTGATGCCGGTGGTCATGGCGGCAAGGTCTGACGACAAGTAGACGCATGCGCCGCCGATGTCTTCCGATTGTGTGAGTCGCCCAAGAGGGTTCCCTCGCAAAATGCTGGCCATGCGCTCAGGTGTCATGTTGGTCATCGTGTGCGGCGTATCGACGAAGTCGGGCGCGACGCAGTTGACGCGGATGCCGTGCTCGCTCAGCTCTAGTGCCAGGGAGCGCGTGAAGTTCGCCAGGCCCGCCTTGCATGCGCTGTAGACGGCGCGCAACGGCGCCGCGCGGTGCCCTTCGATGGAGGTGATGAAGATGATGGAGCCCTTGCGCTTCCCTGCGATCATCGCCTTGGCGGCCTGCTCAGTGCAGTAGAACTGCCCCATGAAGTTGAGCTCGATGTGCTTGCGCCAGCCCTCTTCGCCTTGCTCGAGAAACGAATGCCTGCGCGTGCCGCCGGCGTTGTTCACCAGGATATCGATGCCACCAAGCTCCCGGACCGTCTGCGCAACCATAGCCTTCACCTGGGCGTAGTTGCGGATATCGGTCGTGATGGCAAGGCTTTTGCGGCCGAGAGCCTGTATCTCAGCAGCAGCTTTTTTGCCTACGGCCTCGTCCTTATCGGCGATGACGACGTGCGCGCCAAACTTCGCAAAGGTCATCGCGATGCCTTTGCCGATGCCCGCGCCGCCGCCGGTGACGATGGCGACTTTATCTTTGAGCGATGCGCTATTTTGGTCCATATGTGCCTCCTTTGATCTGTTGTCGGAGACCTAACCCCTGGCCCCTTCCCTGAGAAGGAAGGGGTAATTCCCTTCCCTTCACAGGGCAGGGATTAAAGGAAGAGGTCGTGTCAATTGTTAGGCCACGTGATCACCTTCGATGTTTTCAATGCCGCCGTCTCAGCTTGTGTGTAGCCAAGGGACGCCATGATTTCTTGCGTGTGCTGGCCGATGACGGGTGGCGCAAGCTCGATGCGGCCAGGGGTCTCCGAGAAGTT
>CAMAVV010000020.1 GCA_945861815.1 Thermoflexus hugenholtzii JAD2 | reverse complement strand
AGCGCTCAAAGGCAAGCGTCACCAGGCCTTCATCGGCACAAAGTTTGCCGGATCCATGGGCCCGGTTGCCGTCCCGAACATGAAAGGCGCCTCCCGGGCACATCTGATGGACAGCGTCCACGCCAGCCTTAAGCGCCTGGACACCGATTACATCGACCTCTACTACGTCCATGTCTACGATCCTGAGACGCCCATCGAAGAGACTCTCCGCGGCCTTGACGACCTGGTGCGCCAGGGCAAGGTGCGCTATATAGGCAGTTCACAGCTGGCTGCCTGGCAGCTTGCGAATGCGCGCTGGACCTCCAAGCACTTGAACCTGAGCCAGTTTGTTTGTGCGCAGAATCACTACAACCTCCTTAAGCGCGACGTCGAAGCGGAGCTTGTGCCTTACTGCAAAACCATGGGTGGGGGCCTGATTCCATACTTCCCTCTGGCCTCCGGCATGCTCACAGGCAAGTACAAGCAAGGGCAGCCTCCTCCTTCGGGAACGCGCATCGCCAAGGCAGCAAACTTCGCGAACGTCTTGACGGATA
The DNA here is from genome assembly GCA_945861815.1 of Thermoflexus hugenholtzii JAD2. Taxonomy (GTDB): domain Bacteria; phylum Chloroflexota; class Dehalococcoidia; order SHYB01; family SHYB01; genus VGPF01. The sequence goes on along the minus strand of CAMAVV010000020.1, from coordinate 14,124 downwards.
GGAATTACAAAATCGTCCAAGGGCTTGAAGCCTTTGCAAAGGCTCGAGGGCATACCGTCGGCGAGCTGGCGATCGCCTGGCTTGCGGCGAATCCTGTCGTCTCCAGCATCATCGCCGGCGCGACGACACCACAGCAGGTTGTGGAAAATGCGAAGGGGTTGGAGTGGAAGCTTTCTGCGGAGGACCTTAAGGAAATCGATACGATCGCCCCGGTGGTTTAGCGCTCTGACGGAATATCAATACACAGAGGTGTGACAATGGAATACCGGCTTCTCGGCAACAGCGGTGTAAAAGTTTCACTCCTTGGCCTGGGCACGAACAACTTCGGCATGCGCATGGACCTCGACGAGTCGGCGCGCGTCCTGAACCTGGCCTTGGAGATGGGCGTCAACATGATCGACACGGCGAACGGTTATGGCGGCGGGAAGTCGGAGGAGTTCATTGGGAAGATCATGAAAGGGAAGCGCTCTCAGGCCCTCATCGCTACGAAGTTTGGGCTTGCGAGCGGCCAGGGTCCCAATACAAAGGGCGGCTCGCGGTTCTACATGATGGACATGGTCCACCGCAGCCTGCAGCGTCTCGATACCGACTACATCGACCTCTACTACCTCCACTTCTATGACCCTGAGACGTCTATCGAAGAGACGCTTCGCGCCTTCGATGACCTGGTGCGCCAGGGCAAGGTGCGCTATATCGCCTGCTCCAACTTCGCCGCCTGGCAGCTTGCCAATGCCATGTGGACCTCCAAGCATCACAACCTCAACTCCTTCGTCTGCGTCCAGAACCACTACAGCCTCCTCAGGCGCGACCCCGACCCTGAAGTGGTGCCCTATTGCAAGTATTCCGGCCTTGGGCTCATTCCCTATTTCCCACTCGCCTCCGGCATGCTCACAGGCAAGTACAAGCAGGGCCAGCCGCCGCCGGCCGGGAGCCGCATGGAAAAGTCCTCCTGGGCAACATCGCAACTGAACGACCGAAACTTCAAGATTGTCCAGGGCCTCGAGGCCTTCGCGAAGGCGCGCGGGCACACCGTCGGCGAGCTGGCGATGGCCTGGCTTGCTGCAAACCCGACGGTATCCAGCATCATCGCCGGCGCGACGAAGACAGAGCAGCTCGTCGAGAATGCCAAGGGCCTCGACTGGAAGCTCACGGCCGACGACCTGAAGGAAGTCGACAAGATCGCGCCGATAGCCGGGTAGCTCACGATGGCCTACGAGTCTGTCATCTATGAGCGCCGCGACGGCATCGGCCTGCTGACGCTCAATCGGCCCGAGCATCTCAACGCCCTCGATTCGGTGATGCGGCGTGAGGTGAAGGACATCCTCACCTCGGTGAACGACGATGCAGCGGTGCGCCTTCTTCTCATCACCGGCGCGGGCAACAAGGCCTTTTGCGCCGGGGCCGACCAGCGAGAGTCGTCTTCCGGCGGCGCGATTCCCGTTGACGAGGTGCGTGAGCGCAACTTGAACCCTCGCGGCTCCAATTCCTGGCTTCTGAGGAACATCAACAAGCCGGTGATTTCTGCTGTGAATGGCGTCGCCGTCGGCGGCGGGTTTGCCATCGCCATCGGCGCAGACCTCGTGATTGCCTCGGACAAGGCGCGGTTTCGCGTCGGCCACGCGCCCCTTGGCATGGCGATGATGGACGGCCTTGGCTGGCTCTTGCCGCGCCTCATCGGGTCTCAGCGCGCCTTCGAGATGTACGCCGCCAATCGAATCGTCGAGGCTGACGAGGCTGTGCGCATCGGCCTAGCGCTCAAGGTCGTGCCGTCAGCGCAGCTCATGTCTGAGGCCATCGCCCTGGCGCGCGCCATCGCCGATGGCCCGCCGCTGGGCATGCGCCAGACAAAGCGTGCGATAGCGCTTAGCCACGAGCAGACGCTTGACGACTATCTCACCTTCGAGCGACTCGCCTATCAGAACTGCTACTTTTCGGAAGATTCCAAAGAAGCACGCAAAGCATTTTTGGAGCGGCGCAAACCCAAGTTTCAGGGAAAGTAGCCCTGGACTGCCAGCCGAAAGTAGCTCCCAGACGTTGCTTCGCGGTCGCGCGGGAGTGTTCTCAGTGGATAGATTCCCCCGCTTATCTCGGTAGCCCCAGCCCCCGTTGCGCGATCACGTTCCGCTGCACTTCGCTGCTGCCGCCGGTGATAGAGGCGCTGACCGACTGCAAATAGTAGCGTTCGGCCCGGCCGTTCATCGGCGTGCGAGGCGAGTCGGGTTCCAGTTGCCCATACAACCCAAGTGCCTGTGCGCCCGCCCGCGCCATCCTCTGCGCAAGCTCCGACTTGAACAGCTTCACGATGGACGCCTCGCGCCCCGCTGATTGCCCCACGGTCAGCGACCATGCCACTCGATAGGTGAACAGGCGCACTATGTGCAGTTCGATGGCGAGCTCTGCCAGCGTTTGCCTGATACGCGGATCGCTTAAACGGTCCTGGCCGGCGGCGCGCTCTTTCTTCAACTCGATGAGCAATTGCTCGTAATAACGTCGCAGGTCGCCGGAGACAAACATCCGCTCGAACTCCAACGCCTTCGCCATATAGTAGAAGCCTTGCCCTGGTTCACCAAGCAGGTTGTTTTTAGGGACGCGCACATGGTCGTAGTGGACGGCGTTGGTGCGGTCGCCTGCCATCGTCCATATCGGCTTGATCTCGATGCCTGGGCTTTTCAGGTCCACCATCATGAGGGAGATGCCCTTATGCTTCGGCGTTTTCGGGTCGGTGCGCACCGCGAGCCAGTGGTACTCGGCATAGTGGCAGGCAGTGTTGAAGAACTTCGTCCCAGTCACGGTGTACTGGTCGCCGTCCAGCTCCGCCCGCATCTCCAGGCTGGCGAGGTCCGAGCCTGCGTTGGGCTCCGTGTAGCCCAGGGCAAAGTCGATTTCGCCCCGCGCGATAGGCGGGAGAAAGCGGTCGCACTGCTCCCGCGTTCCGAACATGATGAGCGTCGGCGCGACGATGCGCCCTCCGGTATTCGAGTTCGCGGCCCCAGGCGCGCCGCGATAGGCCAGCTCGTCGGTCAGGAGAAAGCGCTCCATCGCCGTTCGGCCGCCGCCGTAGTAGTCCTTCGGCCAGTGCAGGGAGAGCCAGCCGCGCTCTGCCATCTTCAGCAGCATGGCCTTGGCGTTGGGTCCCATGCGCTCTTCGCTCGCCACCTCTTCCACCGCCTCAGGCGTCAATTCCTTATCTAGGAATTGACGCACCTCCGCGACGAACGACTCTTGGTCAGAGGAGAGGCGGAAGTCCATGGCGTGGTGAGTATAAAGGATTGAAGCCAAGCCCAAGCCGCATCCCATTACGCATCAATTGACAGGGGAGAACGCCGTCGCTATCGTTGGCTCTTGCCGTACGTTCACCCTCCGCAGGAGCGCGCATGTCTTCCGAAGAGATAGTTGTCGAAAAGAGCGAGGGCATCGCGACCATCACGCTCAACCGCCCGGACCGCCTCAACTCCGTGACCCAGAAGATGATTAACGAAGACCTGCCGCGCATCTGGAGCGACTTAGAGCACGATAAGAAGGTGCGCTGCATCATCTTCACCGGCGCCGGCGAGCGCTCCTTCTGCTCCGGCATGGATGTGAAAGAGGCTGCTTCGTCTCCTACCTGGGGCAAGCAACCCGTCCAGCCCCGCAAGCAGATGATCACATCGCGGCAGGCCGGCGTCACCAAGCCCGTCATCGCGGCGGTCAACGGCATCTGCGCCGGCGGCGGCCAGATGTTCGTCTCCGATTGCGATATCGCCATCGCCTCCACAAGCGCCACCTTCTTCAACCCAGGCGTCTCCATCGGCCAGCTTGCCGTCTATGCGCCCATCACCTGGTCCAAGTACGTCTCCTTCCAATCGCTCATGCGCATGATGCTCGTCGGCTCGGCGGAGCGCCTTTCTGCGCAGCAGGCAAAGGAGCTTGGCATCATCACAGAGGTCGTCCCTGCCGCCGGGCTCATAACCCGCTCCCGCGAACTCGCGGAGATGATCGCCGCCAACTCGCCCACGGCCGTGCGCCAGGTGAAAAAGATCCTGTGGGACTGCCTCGACCGCAACCTCGCGGACTCCTTCACCAACGGCCAGGCCATCATGCGCGCCTACATGGGCCACCCTGATAGCATCGAAGGCCCCAAAGCCTTCGCGGAAAAACGCAAACCCAACTGGTCGGAAGAACAATCGTAGAGGCGCAGTGCGCTCATTCGGAGGTCCCATGACCCAAGAGAAGCCAAAGACCTACGTCACGCCCGAGATCAAGGCGCGCATCGGCGTCGAAAATCCAGGGCAGGCGTCCTCACCCATCGAGGAGAGCGATATCCGCAAATGGGCCATCGCCGTCTACTGGCCCGCACAGCCGCCGCGCGTATTTTGGGATGTTGAGCACGCCAAGAAATCCCGCTGGAAGGGCATCATTGCGCCGCAAGAGATGAACGTCTTCACCTGGCCCGCCGAGCGTCCCAAGCAGCGCCTCTCCGCCGCCGGCACAGGCCAGCCCGGCTCGCGCATCCTTAACGGCGGCTCCGAGTTCGAATACTTCGCGCCGATACGCCCCGGCGACGTCATCTCCTCCAACAGCAAGCTCGCCGAAGTCTTTGAGCGCGAGGGCAAGATGGGCCTGATGATGTTCCAAGTGACCCAGACCGATTGGACGAACCAAAAGGGCGAGCTAGTGAAACGCAGCCGCACAACCCTTATCTTTTACTAGAGGCAACACCATGTCCAACCTGACATTTGCATCCATCAGCGAAGGGCAGGAGCTAGCCACGTTTCAGCGCACCACTGACTTTATGCACTGGAACCGCTACGCTGCCGTGAACGACGAATTTGTCCAGCTTCACATGGACGACGATGCAGGCAAGAAGGTCGGCCAGAAAGGCGCATTCGGCATGGGCAACCTCCAGGTCGCCTACCTCCACAACCTCCTGCGCCAGTGGCTCGGCGACGATTGCTGGGTGAAGAAGTTCCGCTGCGAGCTGCGCGGCATGAATTTTAAGAACGATACCCTGACTGCCAAGGGCAAAGTGCTGAAGAAGTATGAGCAGGGCGGCGAGAAACTGGCCGATGTGGAACTATGGACTGAAAATCAGAACGGTCAAAAACTCTGCCCCGGCTCGGCAACAGTCGTCATCTACAGCTAGGTAGTCGCGACAACCACCATGGACTTTCGATTCACCGCCGAGGAAGAGGCCTTTCGCCAAGAGGTTCGCCATTTCATCAAGGAGAACCTCACCGTTGCCATGACGAAGGGCGAAGGCGGTGGCCTCTGGAGTACGCCTGAAAAGCGCTCCTTCGCAAAGTTGATGTCGAAAAAGGGGTGGATCGGTATCTCATGGCCGAAGGAGTATGGCGGCCAGGGCAAGCCGAGTATCTACCAATATATCTTGACCGACGAGCTTTCAGCCGTCCGTGCGCCTCATACGGGTGGCGGCGTCGGCACCATCGGCACAACCCTGATGCACCACGCCAGCGAGGCGATGAAGCGCGATATCCTTCCGCGTATCATCAACGCTGACCTGGAGTTCGCCATCGGCTACTCCGAGCCCAATGCCGGCAGCGACCTCGCAGGTGTTGAGACACGCGCTGAACTGAAGGGCGATGACTACATCATCAATGGGACGAAGTTGTGGACAAGCGCTGCCCACTTTGCCGACTATTTTTGGCTGGTAGTACGGACAGACCAAAAAGCGCCGAAGCACAAGGGCATCAGTCTTTTTCTCTTTCCCATGAGCGTTCCCGGCATTCGCATGGAACCCATCTACAAGATTGGCGATATGCGAAACAACGTTGTCTTTCTCGACAATGTGAAGGTGCCGCGCACAGCGCTGGTTGGGGAGCCGAACAAGGGCTGGTACTACGTTGCTGAAGCCCTCGATCACGAGCGTTCGCACCTCTTTCCCTTTGGCCCCATCAAGAGCTCTATGGACCGCATACGCTTGCTGGCCCGCACCGCGCCTGAAACGATGAAGCAAACGCCGTACTGGAAGGTTCTGCGCGCCCGCGTCGCCGATCGCGAGATTGAGACGCAGGTGCAATATATGTTCAGCTTGCGTGTTCTCGATGTGGAGCGCCGGAAGGGCGTCGCGAACGTGGAGGCCTCTATCAGCAAGGTCTTCGGCACTGAATTGCAGATGCGCCTTGCTGAAATAGCGATTGAATTGAATAGCCACTACGGTGAGTTGCGAGAGGGGTCGCGCCACCGCGCTGTTGGCGATGCTGTTGGCGACATGCCGCGCGCCTACGAAGCCTCCCTCATCCCGCCTGTCGCCGGCGGCGCGAATGAGATAAACCGGACGGTTATCGCGACGAGAGGGTTGGGTTTGCCCAGAGGGTAACCCCACGGGTGTCCTCATCCCAATCCTATCGGGAGCACGGGGGTTCCTCCTGATTCGCACCGGGGCGCACTCTTCACCATTCCCGCCCGGTTTCCTGACCGTTTCACTATGCTATGATTCCCCTGTTGCGCGGACATACATAGAATCGAGGAATGAACATGGCGCTCGATACGATTATCAAAGACGGCCTTGTTGTTGATGGCACCGGGCAAAAAGCCTACCGGGGCAGCGTTGGCATCAAAGACGGCAAGATCGTTGCCACGGGCAAGATCAGCGATTCGGCCAAGAAGACCATCAACGCCGACGGCCTCGCCGTGGCCCCAGGATTTTGGGATACCCACACCCACTATGATGCGCAGCTCCTCTGGGACCCCATCGCCTCGTCCTCGAGCTGGCACGGCATCACGTCGGTCATCATGGGCAACTGCGGCTTCAGCATCGCGCCGTGCCAGGAGAAAGACCAGGAGTGGATGGTCAAGACCCTGGCGCGCGTCGAAGGCATGCCGGTTGAGCTGCTGAAAAAGACCCTGCCGTGGCCCTGGGGTAGTTTCAAGCAATATCTGGACCGGCTTGACGGGCACATCGCGGTCAACGCTATGGGCCAGGTGGGCCACACCGCCGTGCGGCGCTACGTGATGGGCGAAGAGTCGTCCAAGCGGACTGCGAAGCCGGAAGAGATAACAAAGATGCGGAAGGTGCTGGACGAGTCGTACCGCGGAGGCGGCTTCGGCCTCTCCACCTCGCGTTCGCCGACGCACTGGGATGGCGATGGCAATCCCGTCCCCAGCCGTGTCGCCGCCCTGGATGAATATATGACCCTCTGTGAAGAGATGCAGGGCACGACGATTGGCTTTATAGAGATGGCAGGCGGCTCCGATTTGAGCCGGGCGACTCCCGAAGGCCTCGCCAGGCTTGTCGAGCTCACCAAGCGTAGCGGCCGCCCTGTCTGCTGGAGCTCCATCTCGCAAAACTTCATGGACCCGCAGGCCTACAAACAGCAGCTACAACTGCTGAAGGACATGCGGAAGAAGGGCGTCCCCTTCTTTGCCTTAGGCAATACACAGCCTGACCACTTCGAGTTCAAGTTCGATTCCACCAACGTCTTTGACCGCTGGAACACCTGGCAGAAGTTCGCCCTGGAGCCCGTTGAGTCCAAGAAGCGGCTGATGAAAGACCCGGCCTACCGCGCCAAGCTGCGCGAGGAGATGAAGGTCGACACGATGCCGGCCCTGCCGACCAACTGGGGCCGCATCATCCTGGTGAAATCGCCGACGGGCAAGTACAAGCAATACGAAACGAAGCTCGTCTCCGATATCGCAAAGGCCATGGGCAAAGACCCGCTGGACTGTGCCTTCGATATCGCCCTTGACGAGAACCTTCTCTCGCACTTCCGCCTGCTGGATTCGCGTTCGCCCGTTCAGGAGACGATGATGGAGATCCTTGCGGAAGACCACATCGCCGCAGGCTTCACCGATGCTGGCGCCCACCTCATCACCGAGGTGAACACCGGCTTCTCGACACGCCTCCTTGGCTACTGGGTGCGCGAGCGCAAGCTGATATCCCTGGAGACGGCCGTACGCAAGCTCGCGGCGGTCACACCCGAAGAGTCAGGCATCAAGGACCGCGGCCACATCAAAGAAGGTGAATGGGCCGATATCACGATGTTTGACCCGACGACCGTCGCCGCCACCGACCGCGTCTTCACCAACGATCTCCCTGGTGGCCTCACGCGCCTTGTGCAATATGCCACGGGCATCGAATATATGCTCGTGAACGGCGAAGTCACCATGCAGGGCGGCAAGCATACAGGGGCCCTTGCGGGCAAGACCATCAGAAATACAAAGGTGGCCGCACCGGCAAATCGAAACTAAGGCTCAACGAGTCTGGTTCGCGAAGGGCTCCGGTGCTGTGCCGGAGCCCTTTTGTTTTGCCACGCCTCAGGAGCCTGTCTCATAGACTTGTGAGGTTGCGTGGCTTCACCATGAGTATCGCTTTTGTCCAAGCGAGGTCAGCTTGTTCATCACTATCGCCAGCTTGTTGGGACCCCGATAGGCCCTTAGTTCCAGCGGGCGCGGGTCCATCCCCAAGGCGCTTGGCCACTGCGCCAGAGCTTGAGCAGGTTGTGGGTCGTCCCGACCAGGGACCACTCGCTCTGGGCCGCCCCCAGGCCCCGTCTCATAAACCGTCTGCAGCCCTGTCCCTCCTTGACCTGGCCGAACACCGGTTCCACCAGCACGCCCCGCATCTTGTACAGGGCGCGTCCCCGCTTCGTCAGCAGTTTGCGCTCCATCCGGTCCCTGGGGCTCAGCCCAGTAGGGATGCGGCCTCGGGGACACCCCTTCTCCCGTAGCAGCTTCCGCTGTTTCCAGTCCTTCGTGGTGGCGACCAGGAGTTCCGGCATTCCCGGGCCGGAGCAGGCAGTCCTGTTAGCCTCACTCCAGTAGCCCGCATCGGTCAGGCTCACCCCGGGCCGCTCTGCTATGCCTGCCGCCTCCAATGTATGCTCCATCGTCTGCAGCATCGGCGCCAATTGCTGCACATCATTGGCCTCTTGTGTCACCCCAACGGCGACCATGATCTGGTCCGCACTGACCACCGCCTGGGCGTTGTAGCCCTGCACATATCCTTGCCTGATCTTCATGATGCGACTCTCCGGGTCAGTCGTGTTGGCCTTCGCCTCCTCGGTAGGCGCCGGCTCTACCACCCTGGGCTTTCTGCCCCGCTTCTTCTTGCCGGTGGCCTGCTCGTCCGCCTGCCGCTGCGCCAAGTGTTCCTGGGCCGTCTTCGCCGCCGCTTCCGCTTCCCGCTGCAGACGTCCCTTGGCTTCCTGCAGCCGCCGTAGCCGGTCCGCCCGCCGCCCCAGACCTTCCGGGAGTTCGTCCCCTCGCCGGTCAGGACCAAAGCGAGCATCCTCTTCGGCGTCCACTGCCTTGGCCTCGGCCAACATACGCTGGACTTCTTCTTCCAAGGCCGCGTGGCTCCGGTTGGCGTCCAGGGCGGCGTTGGCCGCCACTTTCGTCCCATCCAGGGCCACCACCCCGAGCTTCACCAGACCCGCTTCATGGCATAACCCCAACACCTGCACAAAGAGTTGCTCCAGCGCCGCTTCGTGCTCCGCGCGGAACCGGCAGACGGTACGAAAGTCCGGCTGCTGGTTGGCCGCCACCACCCGGAAACCCACATCTTCTTCCAGCGCCCGGGCAATGCGCCGGGAACTGCGCAGCCCTTGACTGTAGGCGTACAGCAGGACCGCCACCATCATGGCGGGGTCGTAGGCCGCTGCGCCCCATCCGTCGTTGCGATACGCGGCGTAGAACTCTCCCAGGTCCAGCTGCTCTACCGCGTCCAGGATGAACCACGACAGATGACCCTCAGGTAACCAGTCCCGTAACGATGGGGCCATCAGGTAGCCTTGCACTCTGTCGCAGGGCAGCAGGTTGTAAGCCATGGGCTCCTCCCGGGTAAACCTTTGCAACTAGCCTACTCTTCTGCCATCCACCCTGAAAGGGGTTTATGGGACGGGCTCTCAGATGGGATAAAATAGGAAGCACTCTAAAAAGACCAGGTATCTATGACAACTCCTCATTCGATAGATGAAGTTCGCAAAGCCTACCTCGATTTCTTCAGAACCAAGAGCCATCTCGTCGTTCCTTCGTCTTCGCTCATCCCCGCCGGCGATCCAACGCTGCTCCTCACCAGCGCCGGCATGGTTCAGTTCAAGGATTACTTCGAAGGGAAGCGCACGCCCCCGAACCCGCGCCTCGCCTCCGTGCAGAAGTGCTTTCGCACCACGGACATCGACGAAGTCGGCGATACGAAGCACCTAACCCTCTTCGAGATGCTGGGCAACTTCAGCATCGGCGACTACTTCAAAAAAGAGTCCATTGCCTGGGCCTGGGAGTTTTGCACCCAAGTGTTGCAACTGCCCAAGGACCGCCTTTGGATCACGGTCTATAAGGACGACGACGAGGCTGAGCAGCTCTGGCTGGCCATCGGCGTGCCGAAGTCTCGCATCCTCCGCTATGGCGATAAGCAAAACTTCTGGGGCCCCGCCGGGGAAGAGGGTCCCTGCGGCCCTTGCAGCGAACTGCACTACGACTACGGCGAAGAGTTCGGCAAAGATGCCACCCCTGCCGAAGGCGGCGCGCGCTTTATCGAGATATGGAATCTCGTCTTCACCCAGTTCTACCACCACCGCGATGGCAAGCGCACGCCCCTGCCTAAGCCCAACATAGACACGGGCATGGGCCTTGAGCGCACCACGATGGTCCTCCAAGACCTCCACGCCCAGCAGCGCAAAATAGGGAAGCGCATCATCTCCGCCTACCAGACCGACGCCTTTGACTACCTCATTGCAAAGGCGACGGAACTAACAGGTAATCAGTATGGCAAAGACGAAGCAGTCGACTACGCCATGCGCGTCCTCGCCGAGCACTCTCGCAGCGTCACCTTCCTCATCGGCGACGGCGTCGTCCCCTCGAACGAAGGGCGCGGCTATGTCCTGCGCCGTATCCTCCGACGCGCCGTGCGCTATGCCCGTAAGGCTGGCGTCAAAGGGCCATTCCTCACCAAGATGGCCGATGCAGTCGTCCAAAAGATGTCGCCACAGTACCCTGAGCTACGGGAACAGCGCGACTTCATCATGTCGATTATCGAAGGTGAAGAGGAACAGTTTGGGAAAACCCTGGATGAAGGCCTTGTTCTCCTAGGCGGCATCATCGAAAGGCAAAAGAAGGCAGGGGCAAAGATTGTGACTGGCCCCGACCTCTTTAAGCTCTACGATACCTTCGGCTTCCCTCCCGATATTACCCAAGACGTCGCGCGCGAAGTTGGATTCTCCGCCGACCTTCCGGGCTTCGAGAAAGAGATGGAGGCCCAGCGTCAGCGTGGCCGCTCCGCCGCGAAGTTCGGCCTGGGCGACAAAACGTCACCAGAAGTTTACAAAGCCCTTGCCGTAGGCCAGCTGAAGTTCACCGGCTACGAGCAGACAAAAGAACACACCGCTGTGCTAGGGCTCATCGTCAACGGCGCACCCGTCCAGCGTGCGAAGCGCGGCGATAAAGTGGAAGTGATTTTGCGCCAAACGCCCTTCTACGCCGAGGGCGGCGGCCAGGTCGGAGATACAGGGGACATCCGCAGCGACACGGGACACGTCACCGTTGCCGGCACCCAGTCGCCCATGCAGGGCCTCATCGTCCACTTCGGCGAAGTGCACGATGGCGAAATCGCCGTCGGCGACGCCGTTTGGGCCGCTGTGAACGCCGAGCGGCGCGCCGATGTCATGCGCAACCACACCGGTACCCACCTCTTGCACGCCGCACTTCGCAAAGTCCTCGGCGCCCACGTGCGCCAGGCCGGCTCCCTCGTCGATCCCTCGCGCCTCCGCTTCGACTTCTCCCACACTGCCTCCATCAGCAGCACCGCCCTCCACGACATCGAGCGGATGGTGAACGATAAGATCCTCGCCAACCTGCCCGTGGCCCACAAGACGATGTCCTACAAGGATGCCATCGACAACGGCGCGCTGGCCTTCTTCGGCGATAAGTACGGCGATGTGGTCCGCACCTGCCGCATCGGCGGAGACGGCGGCGCCTTTAGCTTTGAGCTATGCGGCGGCACCCACGTCAGCGCCACCGGCGAAATCGGCCTTCTCCACATCGAGAGCGAAGGCAGCATCGCCGCAGGCACCCGCCGCGTCGAAGCGGTCACAGGCCGCAACTCGGACAACGCCCTTATCGAGCGGCACGCTCTCTTGGAGGCCCTCGCCAAGCATCTGAAATCATCGCCCGCCGAGCTCTCCTCTCGCGTCACTTCTCTGCTTGAAGAACTGGACAGCGAGCGCAAGCGTGCCGCTTCGATGGAGCGCGAGCTGGCCCGCCGCCAGGCCGAATCCCTGATCGCCCAGGCGCAGGTAGTCGATGGCGTAACGCTCCTCACGGCGCAGGTCTCCGCCTCCAGCGCCGACTCCCTTCGGGAGATGGGCGACTGGCTGAAAAGCAAGCTCGGCAGCGGCATCGTGGCCCTTGGCGCACTGGTGAACGATAAGCCTGCCTTCGTCGCCTTCATCACCCCCGACCTGACGGCAAAGGGCTACCACGCTGGCAACATCATCCGCGAAGTGGCCAAGGTGGCCGGCGGCGGCGGCGGTGGACGTCCTGAGATGGCACAGGCCGGCGGCAAAGATAAGGACAAGCTCGCCGAAGCGCTAGCCTTGGTGCCGAAGCTGATTCGGAAGTAAGGGCGAGACGCCTCTCGCCCTTTGCCGATCGCTAGATAGAGGTGGCTCATGAAAACTGAACAGTGGGGATAAGTGGAATCGCTGCCTGAAGATGGCATGATAAGGCCATCAGAAATAGGAGCGAGCGATGAGCAGACGTCCCCGTCGGAACCATTCGGCGGAGTTCAAGGCGAGGGTGACGCTAGCGGAGCTGGCAACCCCGTTCGACGGGCACCCGAACCAGCGAAAGGGCCTTCTCGAGAAAAGATAAACGCCCCGATTTGTCATCGGGACATTCATGCCTTCCGAATGCCGAAGCCCTCGCCCTGGTGCCGAAGCTGATTCGGAAGGAAGGGCGAGAGGCCTCTCGCCCTTCCCCTAATCCCCTAGATATCGTGGTCCATTGCTGTTCGGCCCTGCTTCATTGCAGTGAGTATCGGGCCGTCCGGCTTCCACATATGGCACGAGTTGATTGCCGGGTTCACATATCCTTCCGACAATCTCTGCTTCACCATCGCCCGCGCCGCTTCCTTATCCTTCGGGATGTAGTACGCGCCCGAGGCGCCCTTCGTATTCGCCATCACTTGCATCAGCGTGTTCATGTGCGCGCAGCCCAGCGGCCCCCCGAAGCGGTTTCGCTGCTCCTGGGTGTAGCCGGCGGCGATTTTGACGCCCTCCATCTTCGGCAGCCAGTCCAGGACTGCGCCGCAGCCCGTGTGTGGCCGCACATCGAACTCGCCATCTGATTTGATGATTTCCGACGTCTTGGCGTCGACGCGATATCGTACGGTCATGCCGTGGATCGTCCCGAGCTTTAGGAAGTCGTCTCCCTTGCGTACCTGGCTGAAATAGCCGGACTCGTTGGGGTCCTGCTCGTCGTCCAGGCGGCCTTCGAGCTCCAGCTTCCCGTCGCCCTCGTCATACACCTTCACCGTGATCGTGCGGGTGTGTATCAGTTTGCGTGCCACGGCATCCTCCTGCGGGTCTGGGGCGTTTGCCGCTGCCAGCCCGACACTTTTAGTATAGGGATGGCCTCTGAAATGCGTCAAACCAGCGCACCATCATTCATGGTCTCCGCCAAGCCCTTTCCCTCTCCCCTCTTCCCTATGTTCCTGACTTCCCACGTTCCTGACTTCCCGCCTTCCTTCTCCCAACCCTTACCAAATCTGTGCCAATCGGTGGAATCTGTGGATAGATTTCTGGCAATCTCCCCCCTTGACAACGCTAGTCATACTATACATTGAAGGGTACAGACGGTCTAAAGTGCGCTGGCTCCTCTGGGCCCAGAGGCAAAACCGGCGCACCGAAAAACGGCGCAGGCAAAGGAGGATCGATCCATAGGGCGGACTATACACCCGCACGTTCATCTCGCGCCCAGCGGGTCACGACGATGAACTCGGAATCACATTCCGAACGTAGGGGCCGGGCTAAGCCCAGCCCACTACGAATACCCGTAGGCTCACATGCGAGATTGGCAGGCTGACGTTAGTCGCCTTGGGACCGTGGGCCAGCGCATCTTCGGATGCGACCCCGTCCTTCTTCGGAAGGATGCTACATTCTCGCACCACCACCTGGAACGTCCTCTCGCGAA
>CAMAVV010000019.1 GCA_945861815.1 Thermoflexus hugenholtzii JAD2 | reverse complement strand
TAGCCTTGCACTCTGTCGCAGGGCAGCAGGTTGTAAGCCATGGGCTCCTCCCGGGTAAACCTTTGCAACTAGCCTACTCTTCTGCCATCCACCCTGAAAGGGGTTTATGGGACGGGCTCAGGTATGAAGAAAACTCTACTCCAATCTGGGAGTGGCTCATCACGCCATCGAAATTGTGTCGCGTGCTCCAACCGCGCGAGTTAAGGGGCTGAAGTAACTCTTGATGAGTTGCTAATGACGAAACATCAAATCTACGTGTGGTGTCCACAAGACTGAGTGGAATAATGTGCAACACCAGTTTGGAGCGTCCGCTGAAGGGGATGGGTGTTTGACCAGAAATAATTTTGTTGAGGCGGTCAAGATAGAAGCCGTTTATTTTCTCTCCGGCAGTTTCAAAGCCTACAAAGGCCGACTTCAGTTCTGCTACATCAAGAGGATACTTACCATTAGATGTCCGAGAATAGCATCTGTACCAGTCATTGTTGGGAACGAGATGGGGTCCAACCCAGCTTTTTGGTATGCGCATAACGATTGCATATTTTGAATCTCCAATGGCAACAGCTCGAGTATGGACTCCAGGGATTCTAGGCTTAACCCCACTAAGCGCTTTCGATTCTAAGCGTCGAATCTCAATGTCAGGATCAATGCTTGGGAGACCGATTAGTTCTTTTGCTTGTCCGTTGTTCTCGGTCATTCCGAAAACTAAGTGGCCCCCGGCAGCGTTTGCAAAGGAAGAAACGTCGAACAGAAATTCCTTCGAATCTTTTTCTGAATCTCCGGGCAAACGTTCTTTGTAGTCTAGAGTTTTCTTCTCAAAGACTTCCCCGGTTATGAGGGCGTCGAGGTCTGCCTTTGTTATTGAGTCTAAGCCTTTGCCTTCGATAGACATCGGAATCGTTAGATAATCTCCTGCTCTGCCAACTGCTTTTGCTCCCCATCCCCTATCCCTAACAGGGTGCCGTAAACATACGGGTTGTCTTCGCCGTAGCAGGGGAAGCCGCGGTTGATGGTGCCACCGACGTAAGCGGGGGACTCGCTCATGTGCACGGGGAAGTCCTTGTAGGGCCAGTCGCCGACTTCGCTGTGGGGCAGCGCCTTTTGGAAGCCGCGATGCTTGAGCTGCGGGTCGCTATAGATGCGGTCGGCGGCGGTCTGGCAGACGCCTGCGGCGACGCCCGCCCCTTGCAGACGGTTCATCAGGTCGAAGGGTTCGTGCTTCACCGTCTCGCTTTCGACGAGCTTATCGAGCTCTTCTTGGTTGAGGAGGCGCGCGGCGAACTTTGCGAACTTGGCGTCCTTGGCCCACGCCGGGTTGCCGAGAACCTTCAGCATCGCGCGCCAGTCGTCGTCGTTGAAGATTGAGATGGCGATCCATCTATCTTTCCCCTGGCAGCGATATGCGCCGTGTGGCGCGGCGGGGAGATAGGGCGAGCGGTTGCCGTAGCGCTGCCAGACGCGCCCGTTGGCGGAGTAGTCGAGGATGGCGGTGCCGGTCATGAAGATGCCCGGCTCGGCCTGGGAGCAGTCCATGTACTGCCCTTCGCCGGTGCGGGCGCGGTAGTAGAGGGCGCTCAGCATCGCCATGGCGCAGTAGTAGGCGCCGCTCCAGTCCATATAGGAGTAGCCCCACCCGGCAGGCGAGTAGGGCGTGGGCATGCCCGATTGCTCGGTGAGGCCGCTGATGGCCTGGGCGACAGGGCCTGTGGAGACGAAGTCAGCATACTGGCCCGTCTTGCCGAAGCCCGGCTGCTGGACGTAGATGATGGAGGGGTTGACCTTCTTCAGCGTCTCGTAGCCGAGGCCCAGGCGTTCCATGGTGTTGGCGGTGAAGCATTCAACGACGATGTCGCTGATGCGAACAAGCTCCTTGAAGATCTCCTTGCCCTTTTCGGTGCGCAGGTTGAGGCTGATGCCGCGCTTGCCTGGGTTATTCTCGCCGAAGTTGCCGGCGCGGTTCACGCCGTCGTTCTTGGCGACGAATGGCTCGCCGCGAAGGAACTTCTCGCGCTCTTCACCGATGGGGATAGGAGGGCCGCCGTGGCGCAACATATCGAGGCGGTCTTTCCATTCGATGCGGATGTCTTCCGCGCCGAGGCTGGCGAGCATGCGGGGCCCGCCTGCGCCCGCGAGGAGCCAGGTGAGGTCGGTGATGCGGACGTTTTCAATCGCGAAGGGCATGGGAGGTTTCCTTGGACCTAACCCCCGGCCCCTTCCCTGAGAAGGAAGGGGTGATTTCCCTCCCCTCTCAGGGGAGGGATTAAGGGAGAGGTCTATATGATTTCCTGTTTTTTCAATTTAGTGAGTTCTTTTGTGGAGATGCCTAGTTCTTTTCCATAGACCTCGCCATTGTGTTCACCGAGGTGGGGCGCGCGAGGGCCGGTGCGCCACTGGGACTTGCCCGCGAGCCAGGGTGCGCCGTTGTAGGCGAAGGTCTTGTCCAGGTCTTCGTGATAGACCTTGGTAAAGGTCTTGCGCGCCGCCCAATGGGGGTCAGTGAGGTTCTCATGGGGCTTGCGGATAGGCGACCAGTGCATATTGTATGTCTGGCCTTCCTTCCAGAGGTCGCGTTCGAACTTGTACGACTGGATGAAGCGCTTCATGACGGCGTTGATGTGTCGCGAGACGACGGGGTCTTTCTGTACGGCAGGGTCCTTGTACTTCTCGTCCATCAGGTCGTCGGCAGCGCCGTACTTGTTGAGCATCTCGAAGAGGGGTAGTTGCGTGCCGCCCAGGACGCCGCTGGCGTTCACATAGCGCCCGTCTTTGGTGACTGACTGGCTGCCGGCGACGATGGTGGTCATGGCGTGGCGGCCTGTCTGCCGCCAGACGGGCTGGCGCGCATAGACCATGTGCGGTATGTCCACCTCGGTGCAGGTGGAGACGGCCTGGTGGATAGAGGCGTCGAGGAACTGGCCGCGGCCTGTCTGCTCGCGGTAGAGGAGCGCGCCGAGGGTGGCCATATAGGTGTTGTTGCAGGTGATGTGGTAGGCGTGCCACATCTGGGGCGCGATGGGGGGCGTATCGTACTCCATGCCGGGCATGGGGTCGTAGCCGCAGTTCATCATGACGCCGCCAAGGGCGAGGTGGACGATGTCCGAGCCGCGCAGGTCGCGCCAGGGGCCGGTCTGGCCGAAGGGCGTGATGGCGGCGACGATGAGGCGGGGGTTGATGGCGCTGAGGGCCTTGTAGCTCAGACCCATCTTGTCGAGTTCGCCGGGTGCGCCAGTGTGGATGAGGATATCGAAGTTGGGAATAAGGCGCGTGAGAAGGTCGTGGCCTGCGGGCTTTTTAATATCTAACGTGACGCCGTGCTTGCCGAGGTTGTAGTGCCAGAAGAAGAGGCTGCGCTCGGGATGGGGCTTGTCTTGGTAGAAGGGGCCGATGGCGCGAGTGCGGTTGCCGCCCGGCGGCTCGATCTTGACGACGTCGGCGCCTGCGCCGGCGAGGAGCTTGCCGAGGAACTCGCCGCGCTCGTCGGCGATTTCAAGGACGCGAAGGTCGAAGAGGAAGCCCTTGGCAGAGGACACGGTACGCTCCTGGGGTGCGTGGTGTGTGGGCTATTCTCGCCAGGAGGCGAGGGCCTGTCAAGGAAGGGGGGAAAGAAAGGGACGTAGGAACTCAGGAAGTCAGGTGAGAGGAGAAAGGGAAGCTTTATCCACCGAGAGCACTGAACGCAGAGATGTAGATGGTAAAGAGGAGCAAGGGAGCAAGGAGCAAAGAACAGGGCGTTAGCGCTGGTAGAGCTTGAGGTCTCTTCGCTCTATCTTCTCCGCGCCGACGTGCTTCTTGATGGCCTCGAAGGCAGGCATGTCCCATTCTGAGACGAAGGTGATGGCGGTGCCCTCGCGGCCCATGCGCGCCGTTCGCCCTATGCGGTGGACGTAGTCTTCCACGGATTCGGGGATATCGAAGTTGATGACGTTGGAGACGGCAGCGATATCGAGCCCGCGCGCGGCGACGTTGGTGGCGACGAGGAGCTTCAGCGAGCCGTCGCGGAAGGCGTTCATTGCGGCGTCGCGATTCTTTTGCTCCATGCCGCCGTGGATGCCCTGGATGGCGAAGCCGCGCCGGGAGAGCCGCTCGGCGACCATGTCGACGCGGCCCTGGGTGCGGCAGAAGATCAGTGCTTGGTCGTGTTCGCCGCCGTGCAAGACTTCCATGAGCCCGGCGATCTTATCGCGGTCGGCCACCTCGTAGTAAAGCTGTCGCACCTCTTCCACGGGCTTTGCGCTTGCGCCTACTTGGATGTGCTTGGGCTGGTGCAGATAGTTGTGGATGAGGTTCTTGATGGGCGTGGGCACGGTGGCAGTGAAGAGGGCGATCTGCCGCCTGCCTGGAATGAAGCGCAGGATGCGGCGGATATCGGGGAAGAAGCCGTAGTCGAGCATCAGGTCGGCTTCGTCCAGCACCACGATGGAGACTTGGCCCAGCTTGATGGTGCCGCGATCGATGTGGTCGATGATGCGCCCAGGGGTGCCGACGACGACGTGGACGCCATGCTCCAGCTCGGCGAGCTGTTTTTTGATGGGCTGGCCGCCATAGAGGGTGACGACGCGGATACCGCGGTGCTTGCAGATACGGGCGATCTCCGCGCTGACCTGTTGGGCCAGCTCGCGGGTGGGCGTGAGGACGATGGCCTGGATGTGGCGCTGGCCACCATCAACGCGCTCTGCGATGGGGATGCCGAAGGCTGCGGTCTTGCCGGTGCCCGTCTGCGCCTGGCCTACCAGATCGACGCCTTGGAACATGATTGGGATGGCTTGCTGCTGGATAGGCGTGGGCGATTGATAGCCCAACTCCAAGATGGCGCGCATCACTGGCTCGGAGATGGCCAGGTCGCCGAAGCGAAGGTCGCGGGGTTGGGGGCCGGTGACAGCGGGAACATTGGGCGGAACATGCCCCTGTTGCGGCGGCCCGCCTGGCTGTTGGGGCGGCCTATCGCCACCGCGCCCGTGAGGTCGGCGACGGCTAGGGAACGAGGGACCGCCGCCGGAGTTCTGTTGAGGAGATGGCGAGGGTCTACTGGAAGGGTCTTGGGACGATGATGTCATAGTGGGCGAATGGGAATGTATCGCTGCCTCTATCCTACCCTAAACAGAGGCAGCATGTGCAGGAGCACGTGGCAGCGCACGATTGGTGGGGCCTCTAGAAAAGCCGCAAGGCCGTTGGCCGTCGCACCGAGCGACTCACCACATGACCATGCCGCCATCTACGTTGATGGCCTGGCCGGTGATGTAGCCGCCGGCCTTGGTGCAGAGAAAGGCGATGACGCCGGCGATTTCCTCATCTTTGGCAGGGCGCTTCATGGGGATGAGCTGGACCATACGATCCCAGGCTTGGTTGCGGGGATAGCCTACGTCGTCCATGCGCGAGGTGTCGGTGATGCCGGGGCAGATGGCGTTGCTGGTGATGCCGTGGGGCGCGAGCCATTGGGCCAGCACTTGGTTGAAGCCTTGCAAGGCGAAGTTGGCGGTGCAATAGGCGGCGCTGATGGCATTGCCGCGCTTGCCGCCGATGGAGGAGATGTTGACGATGCGCCCGCCCTCTTTTTGCCGCAGGAGCACATCGGCGACGGCCTTGGACATGAGGAATGCGCCGGTGACCTTCACATCGATAACCTTGCGCCACAGCGCCTCGTCCAGCTTGTCCACGGTGACGCGGTCTGCGCCACGGGCGAAGGCGGCGTTGTTCACCAGGATATCGATGCGCCCAAAGGCGTCCAGGGTCTGCGTGACCATGCGCGCCACATCGCCGCTGTTGGAGACGTCGCCGACCAGGGGGAGGGCCTTTGCGCCGGCGGCGCGCACCTGTTCGGCGGTGCTTTCGATGTCGCGCCAGCCTGCGGCCTTCTCATCGGGCGGGTAGCTGTCCGGCTTGCGCCCCGTCCCGGTGGGCGCGACGTTGCAGCCCAGATTCGCCAGCGCGACGCAGGTGGCTCTCCCGATGCCGCGCAGCCGCCCTGCGCCGGTGACGATCGCAACCTTGCCTTCGAGTTCTCCCATAGCATTCCTCCAAGAGATGGCTGGCGAGATTGTTGCAGAGGGGGCCACGGGAAGCAACCCTAGCAGTGACGCAGGCCCTACGCTTTATCCCTAGGCTCCCCTACAATGTGCGGCGACCCTTTCAGGAGGCCTCTATGCCCGACCCTATGGTTCTCTACGCGAAAGACGGCCACATCGCCACCATCACGCTGAACCGCCCGGACGTGCTTAATGCTGTAAGCAACGACATGGCGCTGGAGTTGGACGCCTGCATCGAAAAGGTCAAGAGGGACGACGACGTGTGGGTGGCGCTGCTCACAGGCAACGGGAAGTCGTTCTGCTCAGGCTACGACCTGAAGGGCATCACCACTGGGCGGATCACCAAGGGCGCCAAGCCTGCGGTGGACCGGCAGGGGCACATCGGCTGGAGCGCCCTGCGGCTGTGGGAGATCGAGAAGCCGACGATCGCGGCGATACGGGGACATGCCGTCGGCGGCGGGCTGTGCCTTGCGCTGGCGTGCGACATACGTATCGCGACGGAGGATGCGAAGTTCGCCGCAGCTTTTACGAAACGGGGCCTCGTCCCCGATTCCGGCGCGACCTTTTTCCTCATCCAAACCGTGGGCTATGCCAAGGCCTGCGAGATGAGCTTCCTCGCCGAGCAGATCGATGGGCAGGAGGCGCTCCGGCTTGGACTCGTTAACCGGGTTATCAAGGAGACGGCGGTGGAGAAGGCGGCGATGGAGATGGCGGCGATGGAGATGGCGCAGAAGATGCTGCTGCAATCGCCCATCGCGGTGCGGCTGGCGAAGCGCGCTTTGCGCCGGGGGTTGGAGGCAGAGGCGACGCGCGCCGTTGAGTATGAGCTGTATCTGAACGGCATCACCGCCAAGACGAACGATATTATTGAAGGGGCTAAGGCATTCGTCGAGAAGCGGCCCCCGAAATGGACAGGCGCGTAGACGAAACTCGTCACGTTCGTCGTAACCAT
This sequence comes from Thermoflexus hugenholtzii JAD2, assembly GCA_945861815.1. Taxonomy (GTDB): domain Bacteria; phylum Chloroflexota; class Dehalococcoidia; order SHYB01; family SHYB01; genus VGPF01. Next base: position 7,693 of record CAMAVV010000019.1, on the reverse strand, counting down.
CTTACGAACTTGGCTCACTTTTGATAGCGCCTCAGAAATAATATTGCGAGGCCTTGTGGCCTGGACTATACTCCCGCCACTTTCAAAACCCTGTCTGCGACAGGTTGCGGAAGCGTTGGGCGACCCGTATAGGGATTCAGCTAGCCAAAGGAATCTCTGGCGCAGGCGCTTTCGTAACCCAGACATCAGCACACGGAGGAGAAGGATGTTTACGCGAATGACAAGACGTCGCACAATCGGATTGTTCGGGGCGTTGTTCATGGTCGTGGCGCTCGTGGTCACGGCCTGTGGTGGCGGAGACGATGAAGAGGCGCCTACATCGACGCCAGCAATTATCATAGTCACGCCCACGCCGCGCCCAACGCCTACCGCAGGGCCAACGGCCACGCCGCTGGTCATCGTCCAGACGGCAACGCCGACGCCGCAGCCAGGCCTTGGCGCACAGACCGAGAACATCATCGGCTTCCGCTGGATTCAGAACCAGCCGAACTGGCGCGTCCCGCCACGGCGCGGAGGCACGCATAACTACGGCTTCAACTCGCCCCCTGCGTCCACCGACCCAATCATCAGCCGTTCCTTTACCACCATGACGGTGGCGACGCCGATCTATAGCCAGCTCATCCGCTGTGCGGTGGCGGCGAACCAGAAGATCGGCGCCATCGGCACGTGTGCAGAGGAGGCCGACCTAGCGGCCACGTGGTCGATGTCGCAAGATGCCAAGGCGCTCACGCTCAAGCTGAACGCCAACGCTAAGTGGCATAACCTGCCCCAGAGCGCCTATGGCTACGATGCGAAGCTCGCGTCCCTCTATGGCCGCAAGGTCGTGGCGGCGGACGTGGTGCACAGCGTCAACTACTGGCTTGGCAAGCTGAAGAAGGCAGACGGCTCGCCACAGCCCACCGTCGCCCAAGGGCCACAGTGGAATAACCTCTCCGACGTCCGTGCCGTGGACGAGGCAACCGTTGAGATTCAGCTCAAGAACCCGGACCCATACACCCCGCTCCTCCTGGCCGACTTCCAGTCGCGCATCCTTCCGCCTGAGATCTTCCAACTCGATGGCGACTACACGAAGCGCATCGTTGGCAGCGGCGCGATGATGATTTCCAGCTTCGACCGGACGACGAAGGTCGAGATGTCGGCCAACCCCGCCTTCTGGAAGAACGGCGGCGACGGCAAGGCGCTTCCGTATCTGGATAAGCACGTCATCCAAATCATCACCAGCGTGACGCTCCTTCGCTCTGGCTTAATCGGTGGCCAGCTCGATAGCGCCCAGACGGTGGGCATCAGCACGCCGGCAGATGCGGTCAACTTTGGACGCCAGTGCACGGGCTGCCAGATCGCCGAGCTTTTCAACGCCAAGGGCATCTTTTCCCTCGGGCTAAAGACGGAGGGCGCAAACGCGCCATTCGCCGATAAGCGCGCCCGCGTTGCGGTGGGGAAGGCCATCGACTGGCAAGGCATAATCGACAGGATCCACGGCGGCGCTGCCGTCCTCTCGCCGCCTACAGTCGTGACCAACCTCCTCTACAACGCGCCGCCTGGTGTCGCCACCATCGCCGAAGGTTTCGCAAACCGGGACGACAACCCCTTTATCTTCGATGCAGCGAAGGCGAAGGAGCTCTGGGCTGCATCCGGCCACAAAGCTGGCGAGAAGCACAACATCATCTACAACGAGTACAGCGCGACGATCACAAACCAGATGCTGGCGGTGAAGGGTGATCTCGAAAAGAACCTTGGCATCGAGGTGTCCCTAACGAAAGTTGCCGATATCAATCAGTTCTACGCAGCGATCGGCTACAACCCAGGTCAGCAGCACCAGAACTTCGAGAGCATGGCGTTGTTCTTCAACCAGATCCTGGCAAACCCGGCGCTGGACCTCCAGACGCTGACTCCCGGCAACCAGGCCAACTTCATGGAGTACAACATCCCGCGAATCAACCAGCTGGCCACAGAGGCGGCTCGCGGTGTGACCCTGGAAAAGCTGGGCGAGATCGCGCGGGAGGCCTGGACGATAGAGAAGAACGAATCGAAGCGATTCGTTCTTCCGACGGAGGCGCGCTACCAGGTCTACAGTGGACGCCTGCGCAACGCCTACCAGCAATCCGGCGGCGGCGAGGCCTTCCACCAGGGCGGCCACATCGTTGAGGTCATCTGGCTGGCAAGCTAAACGTCGCGCAAACAGATTGGTGAAAGGCCCCCGCCGAGAGTTTCGGCGGGGGCCTTCTTGTTTTTCCTGATATGCTGATGCTAGACTTCCGCTCAATCGGAAAGGGCAGCGATGGACTATCTGCAGATCACGGAGCGACCGCCACTGCGAAAACCGGTGTGGATCGGCGCATTCGCCGGCTTCACCGATGCGCAGGAGGGGGCGACGCGCGCCATCCGCTATATGGTGTCCCACCTCCATGCGACCAAGTTTGCCTCCATCGACCCGGAGGAGTTCTATGACTTCACCTCGGTTCGCCCGGTGGCCTACAACAATGCCCAGGGGCAACGGGTCATCCGCTGGCCGGCGAACGACTTCTACTACTGGTCTGACCCCAGGGGGGCGCACGACATCATCTTTTTCGTTGGGAGCGAACCTAGCCTGCGATGGCGTACCTACCTTGATCTCCTGATGCGGGTGATGGCGCCGTATGAGATGGATGCCGTCGTTACCCTTGGCAGCCTGCTCGCCGCTGCCCCACACACGCGAGATGCGCCGCTCTCCGCTATCGTCAGCCGCGAGGACCTCAAGCCGCGTCTCCATGGCCTGCGGCTTACTGAAAGTTCCTACCAGGGCCCGGTCGGCATCAACGCGGTCTTTGTGGAGGCGTGCAAAGAGCGCGGCCTCGGCCACATCAACATCTGGGGCCATGCAGCGCACTACGTGGAGCGCATGGCGAATCTCAAGGTTACCTACTCCCTCGCGCGCCAGATCAGGGCAACCGTGGGTTTCGACCTCCCTTTGGAGCCGCTGGCGCGCCAGGCGCAGGACTTTGAGGCGGAGGCGACGAATGCCGTGGCGATGAGCGTTGAGCTGAGCACCTACGTGAAGCGCCTGGAGCAGCAGTTCGATGGGGAGATGGCCTCCCAGCAGCAGGAACAGTCCCACGGGCCATCGGTTCCCGAACTGCCGCGCGCCTTTGCCGAGGAGATCGACAAGCTCCTCAAGCGCACAGAGCCAGAGGACGACGCCTCGAAAAATTGAGAACAGGATTGGAACGTAGGAACATGGGAAGTCGGGAAGTCAGGGCGGCAGGAAGATTGCCTCCTATGTTCCCGCCTTCCTAAGCTCCTTCGCCCCTAGGAATACATATGCCAAAAGACGCCACAGCGGTGCGATTCAGCATGGGCGGCACGATGGGCTTTTCCACTTTCGAGCAGGTGGTGGAAGTCGCCCGGACGCTTGAGGACCTTAGCTTCTCCACGTATTACTCCTCCGACCATTTGATGGGTGTTGGAACCGCTCCTAACGCTGAGACGCCGATGATGGAGGGATGGACGCTCATCACGGCGCTCGCAGCCGTCACCAAGCGCCTGCGTTTGGGCGTTCTGGTGAGCGGCGTGACGTATCGCCATCCTTCGATGCTTGCCAAGATCGCCACAACCCTCGATGTCGTGAGCAACGGACGGCTCGATATCGGCATAGGCGGCGCATGGTCGAAGGGTGAGCACGATGCCTTCGGGATACCCTTTCCCGCGCTCAAGGAGCGCCAGGCGCGCCTGGGCGAAGCCGTTGAGATCCTCGATGGCCTGTTGAGAAATCCGCACTTTTCGTACGCCGGGAAGTATTACCAATTGCAAAACGCCCCCTTTGCGCCGGCGCCGGTGCAAAAGCCGCGCCCGCCTATCCTGCTGGCGGCTGTCGGCGACAGCGGCGTAGACCTCGCGGCGAAGTACGCCCAAACATGGTGCGCCGTCGCAACGCCTGCATTCGCCAAGGAGCGAATCACGCGTTTGGAGGCGAAGGCGCGCGATGCAGGGCGCGACCCCAAGCAGATCGAATGCGCCGTTTACATCGCCTTGCAGTTGAGCGACGATGCAGCGGAAGTGCGCCGAGCGCTGGATGCAAGCATGTTGCGGATCACATCCCAGGAAAAGAGACAGACCTTCGCCCAGGCACGCAACTCCATGCCTGGCGATTCGCTGGAGGTTCGCGCTCGGGCAGGCGCCCTCATGGGCAACGGAGCGCAGATCGTGGAACAGCTCCATCAGTACGTGGCCGCCGGCGTGACGCACTTCATCCTCATGACGCCGCGTCCCTTCCACCGCCGCCTCGCCGAGAAGTTCCGCAAAGAGGTCATGACGCCCTTTGTGGGCAATTGAATCGGAGCGCCGATGGCTCAGGGATTTCCCTTGACTCTGCTTCTCGGGGGATGCTAGCCTTGCCCGGCCCCTATGCCTTCCACCCAGGTCTTGCACGGCATCCGCGTTCTTGAACTCGGCGACTTTATCTCCGCCGCCTACTGCGCGCGCCTCTTGGGCGATTACGGCGCAGAGGTCATAAAGGTCGAGCCGCCCTCCGGCGATTCGGCGCGTCGGCACGGGCCCTTTCCTGCCAAGGATGCCAGTCCAGAGGACAGCGGCCTCTTCCTCTATCTGAACGCCAACAAAAAGGGCGTCACGCTCGATATCACAAGGCCCCAGGGCCGCAAGTTAGTGCGGACGCTCATCCCCAAGTGCGATGTGCTGGTGCACAACTACCTCCCCCGAGAACTTGAACGGCTGGGCCTTCGCTACGAGGATGTGAAGGCGCTCAACCCTAGGCTGGTCTTCACCTCGGTGACGGTCTTTGGGCAGGACGGGCCATACGCCAACTACAAGGGGTATGCCATCAACGCCACCGCTGCCAGCGCAACGACCCACCGCATCGGCAAGGCGGAGAGCTACCCGCTGGCGATGCCCTATGACCGAGGCGACTTTTGGGGAGGGCTGAATGGCGCTCCTGCGACGATGCTTGCCCTCATCGCGCGCCGCCGCGATGGCAAAGGCCAGCATGTGGACATCTCGGCGGTGGAGGCGATGAACACCTTCAATAACGGCATGGAGACGATCGTCTATCTGGAGAGCGGCGCCATCCCAAGCCGCCGTGGGCATCGCGTCCAGAACCTCTATCCCTATGCCATCCTGCCCTGCAAAGACGGCTACTTCGCCCTCATCATCGCGAACCAGCATCATTGGGACCGCTTCGTCGAACTGATGGGCAGCCCGGCGTGGTCGAAAGAAGAGCGCTACCTGGATAGGTACAAGATGGGCTACGAGTACCCTGACGAGGTGGACGCGCTCATCAAGCCGTGGCTGGCCAAGTACACGAAAGCGGAGCTGTGGGAGATGTGCCAATCGCGCGGCATCCCGTGGCATCCGGTGCAACGCGTGGATGAGACGCTGCGGTGGGACCACCTGAAGGCCCGGGGCTACTGGCAGCAGGTGAAGGACGGCCACGGGCGCCCGTGGAGCGTCCCCGGCCCTGTGGCGCAGATGGGGCGCACGCCGCCACAGCGCTTCACCGACCCGCCCCGGCTCGGACAGCACAATCAAGAAATATTTGGAGGGCTCTTGCGCCTCTCGAAAAGCAGGATGGCGACGCTAAAGAAGGCAGGGGTCATCTAGCGATGGGCGACTTTCCTCTTGCCGGACTGCGCGTCGTGGAGATCAGCCAGGTATGGGCAGGGCCGCAGCTCTGTTCCTCCCTTGGCGATATGGGCGCGGAGGTTATCCGCATCGAGTCAGTCTTCGGCACCGACTTCGGGCGCTTTTCCAAGGCCCATCGCGGCCCCTTGCGACAGTTCTTGGAGCTTCACCGCCACCCGCGCAGCCGCGACCACTATATCTCCATCAACCTCGGCAACCCGGAAGGGAACGCCTTGTTCCGCGAGATCGTCAGGACGGCGGACGTCTTCGTCTGCAACATCGCGCCGCGGGCGATGGAGAAGCTCAAGCTCACCTATGCGCACGTCAGGCCGTTGCGCCCGGACATCGTCATGGCGACCATTTCGGCGGCGGGCCTCACCGGGCCGCGCAAGGATTTGGTGGGCTATGGGCCATCGGTGAACGCGGTGGCGGGCAGCGACAGCCTTGTGGGCTACCCGGAGACGGGCGAACTGATGACGAGCTTTTGGGACCCTGACCCTGTGATGGGCGTTGCGGGGGCCTATGCGGTGCTGATGGGCATCTATCACCGGCAGGCGACGGGCGAAGGACAATTGATTGACCTCTCCTTCTTCGAGGTGCTGACGGGGCTCATCGGCGAGGCGATGTTGGAGTACCAGATGTGGGGCAAGCTGCCGGCGTTGCGGGGGAACACGCATCCGGTGATGGCGCCCCACGGCGTCTATGGCTCGGATGGCGAAGACGCCTGGATATCGATCGCGGTGAGGACGGATGAGGAATGGCGCGGCATGTGCAAGGCCTTCCAGCGGCCCGAGCTTGTCGACGACCCGCGCTTCCGCACCTTCGAACTGCGGCGCAAGAATCGCAAGGCGCTCGATGCGCTTATCCAAGAGTGGAGCCGGCAGCGACAGCCCGACGATGCGGTGAAGCTCTTGCAGGAGCACGGCGTTGCCGCCGCACGCGTCATGAGCGTGGGGGACGCCTACCTCGACCCGCATGACGCCTACCGCCGCGCAAACATCGAGATCCTGGACCCGACAATCACCAAAGACCAGATCACCTACGGCATCCCGTGGCGGCTGAACAGGACGCCTGGAGCCCTGCGGCGCATGGGCCAGCCTTACGGCCAGGATAACCTCCGCTTCTTCAGCACGATGCTCGGCATCCCCGAAGCGCGCGTGCAGGAGATGATGCAGCGGGAAGTGCTGAAGTAGCTTGCCTGTCACCCTGAAGAGTCCGCGATGAAGGGCCTGCGAGTCCATCGACGCATTCCCCTCCTGGCAGACCAGGAACGCTCAGGGTGACAATGGGTTCCGTATAATAAGCGTGCTAGAAGGATACCCGCCGTGAAGGTCCACGCCCGATACTTCGCGCTCTACCGTGAGCGCGTTGGCAAAAACACCGACGACTATGAACTGCCGGAGAAGGCAACCGTCGGCGATTTGGTTGGCGCGGTCATGAAGCGTTACCCGGCGTTTTGTCCCAACCCTTCACAGACGGTTGTGGCGGTCAATCGCGTCTACGTTGACCATGCGCACCCGTTGAAGAATGGCGACGAGACGGCCTTCATCCCGCCGGTAAGCGGAGGCGCGTAATGCTCATAAAGATTACCCGCGACATGATTACAGCCGAGCCCGTCATCAAAAGCCTCGTCATCAAAGAGCACGGGGCAGTGACGACCTTCATGGGCACGGTGCGCCTCCACAACGAGGGGCGCACGGTGGACTACCTGGACTACGAGGCCTACCCGGAGATGGCTGAGGAGCAGATGCGGGCCATTGCGGAAGAGGTGAAGAAGAAGCCTCAGGTGGAGGACGTCTCCATCGTCCACCGCATCGGCAAGCTGAAGGTGGGCGAGACGAGCCTCATCGTCGCCGTCGCCTCCAAGCACCGCCGTGAGGGGTTCGACGCCTGCCTCTACGCCGTCGAGCGCATCAAGGAGCTTGTCCCCATCTGGAAGAAGGAAGTGTGGAACGAAGGGGCCGAGTGGGTCAGAAGTAAGGGCGCGTAAGCCCTCTCCTCGCTGTGTTCCTCGTAGGGGCCAGTCTCAAACTGGCCCAATAGTAGGGGCTGGGCTAAGCCCAGCCCGCCAGCAACGTTA
>CAMAVV010000018.1 GCA_945861815.1 Thermoflexus hugenholtzii JAD2 | reverse complement strand
TGGACCCGCGCCCGCTGGAACTAAGGGCCTATCGGGGTCCCAACAAGCTGGCGATAGTGATGAACAAGCTGACCTCGCTTGGACAAAAGCGATACTCATGGTGAAGCCACGCAACCTCACAAGTCTATGAGACAGGCTCACCTCCAGATTTTTAGATCCGGCGTCATAGAGGCCGTAGAGAACGATTTCTTTGGACGGAGCGATGATAACACCTACTTTCTCCCTAGCCTTGCTTATGAGCGCGACCTGATATTAGCAATGCAGAGGTTTTTGTCCCTTCAAAAACGAATAGGCGTTGACCCACCATTGATGGTTCGTTTGACACTCGTGGGAGTAAAGGGATTCACTCTAGGTGTAAATCAAGCAAGATATTTTCACGACCGAAATCACCCAATAGACCATGATGAACTTTCACCCACAGAGGTCCTAATTGATAGTTACCAGGTTGATGTAGGCAAAGCCATGCAACCTATTTTTGACAGTATCTGGAACGCAACAGGTTGGCCTAAGTCGCTGAACTATAACGAACAAGGCCTGTGGGTTGGATCCTAAAACGGCGGCTCCGGCGGCAAGAGACACCTATCGCGGCGGGAAAAGCCTACGGTGTCGCAGCGGCGCAGGTACTCCTCGCGCACGCGCACGTATAGCTTTCTGTATGCCTCGTAGCCCTTGTCCATCCCGCTGACGCCTCCGCCGGCCAGCACCGCGCTCGGCTCCATCGTGTCCGGGTTCAGCAGGATCGCGACTGCGTGGCTCACCTCAAGCGTATCGGCCAGGGCGTGCAGTCGCTCCGTCTCCTCCTCGCGGTCGGGGCAGTTCTCCAGGTAGAACTTCAGCCGCATCGCGCCGTACGAGACGTGCCGCGCCTCGTCCTGCATGATGCGCTGGAACATGATCTTATCCACTTCCGTCTGGCAGAGGAACTCGGAGAAGCGGAAGAGGTCGAGGACGATTCCCTCGTCGATGAACTGCACGGCGTAGGAGTTCTTGTTATAGTCGGCCCGTATTGAAACCTGGTCGGGCATAAGCCCCAGCACAGCCGCCGTGTCCATCTTGGGCTGCATCGAGCTGCCCATGCCGCCGCCGTTGGCGAAGGCGCGCTTGCGAAAGACCTCCAGGTGGCGTGTCTCATCCATGATCTGCGCCCCCAGGAACATCTTCACCTCGTGGTAGGCATAGCCGATCTTCGCGAGCCATTCGCCAAGGTGGTCCGCCGCCAGGAACTCGACTCGGGTGAAGTGCGTGCAAATCATGCACAGCGCGCGCTCGAGCTCTTTTGGCAATGGCGTCAGCCGCTCCCACGGGATGTCCTTCGTCGCCGACCACTGCCGCGAGACGGCCTCTTCGTAGAGCGCCATCACATTGTCGGCCCACACCTGGTAGCGCTTGTTCGCGCTATAGGTCATGGGGAACAAAGGCCACTGGCGGTCCATCGCCGCGCCCCGTATCTGCTGTGTGGCGTAGCCTTCAGCAGGCGGCGGCGGGTCCCCCGCCTCGATGAGGTTCATCAGCGTCAGGCCGCGCTTGCTCGGCGTGGCCTTGATCCCCCAGGAGCCCCAGGCGCCGCTCGCGTCGCCTGGCTCGGCAGTCAGCCAGTGGCCCGGCTCCAGGTCGCCGCGGCGTATCCGCTTCAGATGCGGCAGCTCCCGCATCGTCTCCCAGGCCTGCTTCGGCGTCACCCGTGCGCTCATAGGCTCCTCCCGCTTCAACCCAACAGCTTGCGAGCATCATAGGAATGCGCCACCTTGGAGTCAATCACCGTAGGCGTAATCCCTATCTGAAAGACAAACCGTTGTACAATTGCCAAACCTTCTACCCGGGCAGGCAGTTGTGGCACAGCACACCGCTTCGATAGCTGAACTCCTCTCCCTCCTGCGCGATGGCGACATCACCAACCCCCGCGCGATCTTCGCCGGCCACAACGCCACCTTCCTCGCCGATGTCACCCTTGGCGCTGCCTCCTGCCCGGCCGTCTACAAGCCCCGCGACGGAGAGACGCCCCTCTGGGATTTTCCCGAGGGCACCCTCTATCGCCGGGAGTATCTCGCCTATCGCGTGAGCGAAGCCCTCGGCTGGAGCCTCGTCCCCCCAACGGCGATCCGCGAAGGTCCCCACGGCGTCGGCTCCCTCCAGCTTTTCATAGAGGCCATGCCTGAGGTCCACTACTTCAACCTAGTAGAGACGCGCCGAGACGACCTGGTGCCCATGGCTATCTTCGACTGCCTCATCAACAACACCGACCGCAAGGGCGGCCACGTTCTTCAGGCCAAGTCCGATGGGCATCTCTGGGGCATCGACCACGGCCTGGCCTTCCACACCGAGCCAAAGCTGCGCACCGTCATGTGGGACTTGGATGAGGAGCCCCTTCCTGATGGCCTGCGCCCTACGATCCATCGCCTCTGCGACCACCACGACCTGCGCAAAGAGCTGATGGCTCACCTCTCGCGGCAAGAGGTGGACGCCTTCTATAAGCGCGCCGAAGCTGTAGCCGCCGCAAAGACTGTGCCCTTCAAACTTTTCGCCGACCGCTGGCGGCCCTATCCCTGGCCGCCTCTCTAAGGAGTGTGCTATGAATCGTTGCGCCTACCCCAAGTGCGAGCGCGTTGTCCGCGATCAAAACAAGTACGCCCTCTGCCATGTCCATATAGATATGGCCGATTTCTTTATCTGGTTCAGCGGCTATCTCCAGCGCGCCGAGGGCGTTGCCGGACGCGGCGCATCGCTGCGGCCAAGCGGCCTTGTCTTGCCGCCAGGAGCGTAGGCACTGATTGAGAAATAGCAATATAATTAAGAGGTGGTGAACTCAGGAGGGGATCCCCCTGTGAGGATGTAGGGCTGCTCCTGTCCCTATTAACGTCGTCTCGATTCCCGATATCCATTTTCACAGACGAAAAGGAGACCCTCATGATTCTTGGTGGCCTTATCGGTCTGAGCTTCGCTGTAGATTGCATAGTCGGAGTTGCCCTACTCTCCTCCTGAGTTCACCAAGTTGTTTTGACACACAGTTGCCTTGACAGCCTCGGATACCTGTTGTTAGAGTGAAAGTTAGCAGTCCGCCTTTGCAAGTGCCAACCTTTGGAGCCAACGCCCTATGCCTATCTATGAGTACCTGTGCTCGCAAGAGCACCGCTTCGAGCTGAAGCAGAGCTTCACCGCCGAGACGGTCGCCACCTGTCCAACCTGCGCCACCCAGGCCAAGCGCCTCTTCAACATGCCAGCCGTCGTCTACAAGGGCAGCGGCTTCTACACCACCGACTACGCTCGCAAGGGCACCGACTCCTCGCCATCGCCCACAGAGAAGAAGAGCGACGTCAAAGGCGAAGCCAAGGGCGATACGAAGGGCGAAAAGAAGGACGGCGCAGCAACTTCTGAGAAGAAGCCTGAAGCCAAGTCCGAATCGAAGTCCGAGGCCAAGAGCAGCCCGAAAGAAGCAGCTCCCGCCGCATCGAAGTAGCTGCGGCCTGTAGGAATCTAGCTTGCGCGCACTCGTTCAGCGCGTCGCCAAAGCCTCAGTCGCCATCCAAGGCAGCGAAGTTGCGCGCATCGGCAACGGCCTCGTTCTCCTCATCGGCATCGGCAACGACGACACCGATGAAGACGTGCGCTACATCACCGAAAAGTGCGTCAACCTGCGCATCTTCCCCGATACCGAAGGCCGCTTCAACCTCTCCGCCCTTGATGTGAAGGGCGCGCTGCTCCTGGTGAGCCAGTTCACCCTCTACGCCGATACGCGCAAGGGCCGCCGCCCCAGCTTCACCTCTGCCGCTGCTCCCGAAAAGGCCGCGCCGCTCTTCGAGCGTCTCGCCGGACAATTCCGTGCAACGGGACTCGATGTGCAGACGGGCCGCTTCCAAGAGCACATGCTTGTGGAGATTCACAACGACGGGCCGGTGACGCTTCTCATCGATAGCGCAGAGCGGCACTTGAGCCGGGACGGGAAAGAAAAAAAATCGTAGGGGCGAATCTTAGCTCCGCCCGCTTTTAACGAAGAACCTTCGCAATCACTCCGCGCTCGTCCAACTCCGCCATCCGCGCGCCCGCCAGGCTCAGCAATTCGCCATAGACATAGCCGTTGTCCTCGCCCAGCGTCGGCGGCCGCTTGCGCGCAGTGATGGGTGTCTTGGAAAGGCGCGCGGGAAAGCCGTAGTAGGGATGCCTGCCCTCGTTGATCGGGCGGTCGATCCGCCAGAGAAAGTCGCGATCCTTCAACTGTGGGTCGTCAACTATGGTGGCATGTGTGCTGGTCGCGCCCGATGGCACGCCTGCCTCTTGCAGCAACCGCACCGCCTCCAGCCTGTCGCGTTGGCGCGTCCAATGGGAGATCGGTTCGCGTAGCAGCGCCTCCTTCTCCCACCGGCTGAGCGCATCGGCAAAACGCATGTCATGCGCCATCTCCGGCTTGCCGATTGCCCTGCACAGGGCAGCGAACTGCTCGTCGTTCTGCACCGCAATGGCGACCCACTCATCATGGCCTTTGCACGGGAACGCGCCGTGCGGCGACCAGACGGCGTGCTTGTTGCCGTTACGCTCCTTGATGCGCCCGTTCATCGTGTAGTCAAGGGAGGAATATGGATTGATGAAGGACATCCCCTCTGTCGTGGCGAGGTCGATGAACTGCCCTTGGCCCGTGCGGCGGCGGTGGTCGAGCGCCATGAGGATGGCGATGGCGCCAAAGGTCCCGCCGATGGGATCGCCCATCGCCGGGTTGCCCATCGGCTCCAGGTCAGGATAGCCGCTGATATAGGTGATGCCGGAGGCCTGTTCGAACTGGGGGCCGAAGCCGACGTATTCCTGCCAGGGACCCGTCGCGCCGAAGCCGGTCATCGAAAGCATGACCGCCGTCGGGTTCACCGAGCGCACGTAGCCGTATTCAAGGCCCAGCTTCTTCACGGCGCGGGCGCTCATGTTGATTGCCACCACGTCGCTGATGGCAATGAGATGCCTGAGGAGCGCCTTGCCCTCGGCAGTGGTGATATCCAGGGTGCAGCCGTGCTTGTTGACATTGGTCCCGTTAAAGATCGCGACCCATTCGCCAGGGTTGGCCCTCGGCACCGCGCTCGTACGCTGTCTATCGCCGCGCCCTGCCGGCTCCACCTTGATGACCTCTGCGCCTAGGTTCGCGAGATACTGCGTGGCGAAGGGGCCAGCCCAAAACTGGGTCAAGTCGCAGACGCGGATGCCTTCGAGAGGAAGCGGCATCAGAGGACTCCCTGCTCTGCGAGGATGCCCATCTCCAGCTTGGAAAAGCCAAGCCGGTTGCAGAAGATTTCCAGGTTGTGCTGCCCAAGCGACGGCGCTTTTGCAACAAGCTGCCAGGGCGTGGCGCTCATGCCGAATGGGCGGCCGGGCGCGGTGACGTTTCCCGACCCCACTGTGCCGATGTCAGCGAAAAAGTTGCGCGCGCGATACTGCGGGCTGGTCGCCACGTCCTTCGCATTCGCCACCTTGATGAACGGCACGTGATACTCCTGGCCGATGCGCACCGCCTCGTCGCAGGTGTGCTCGAGGCACCAGGGAAGGATAATCGCAAGGGCTTCGTCGGCATGCTCCATGCGCGCAAGGGGCGATGCGAATCGCGGGTCAGTCTTCAACTCCGGCTTGCCCAGAGCATCGGCGAACATCTCCCACTGGTGCGGGAACTGCGGGTAGAAGCCGATGTAGCCGTCCTTGCAGTGGACGATGTTCATGGGGAAGCGGTTGCCCGCGCGGGGCATATGGCTCTTGTTGTACGCATAGGAGAGCGCGCTCGACGGTTGCACCGTGATAAGCGCCTCCAGCACCGAAAGGTCGATGCTCTGGCCGCCGCTCATGCCCCGGCCAAAGAGCGCTCCGAGCGCTATGGCGCAGGCGTTCAGCCCGGCGACGTATTCGCTCACGTCATCGCCGACGCGCAACGGTTCGCGATCGGAGAGGCCGGAGCCGACGAGGAGGCACGACATGGCCCAGTGCGCGATGTCGGCAGCCTTGTAATCGCGATAGGGGCCGCTCTGCCCGAAATCGCTGATGGAGGCGACGACCAGATTGGGATTGACGCGCTCCATCTCGTCCGCCGTCAGTCCCCAAGCATCGAGCGTTCCCGCGGGCAGCCCTTCGATAAGCACGTCGGCCTGGCGAAGAAGCTCTTTGACTATCGCCGCGCCCGTTGCCGTGGACGGCTCCAACGTGACGCTCTTCTTATTGGTATTGAGAAAGAGATGCATGCCCCCGTCTGCCGATAGCCGGTCGTCCTTGAAAGGACCAAGCCGGCGCTCGGGCGCGCCGCCTCGCGGCTCGATCTTGATGACCTCAGCGCCAAAGTCGCCGAAGAACTTCCCGCAGAAGCTGGCGGCGATGCGGCTGCTCAGCTCGACAACGGTATAGGGCGCCAGGGCTTGCGGTCTTGACCTTCGCCCGTTTTGTGTTCGCGCAGCAGGCAAGAATGGGGCTCCGTCTCTCAGGTGGAGGCGTAGTATATCCCACGTAACGCCTCGCGTCCTCCTTCCCTTGACTCCTCCATCCCTGGGCCTAGACTTGGGCCAGTCCGGTCTTTCACAGGCCGCGCGGAGGGCTCCATGCGCTTCTACTGGTTTCACTTGATGCCTTATCAGGAACTTCCGCCGGACTTCACCCAGACGTACCCCAGCGTGTGGGTGACGCCGCCCGCCAGCAAGCTTTACGACCCTGTCGCCGGCCACCGTATGTACAACGAGTACCTGGACGAGCTGGAGCATGCCTCAGAGGTGGGATTCGACGGTATCTGCGTCAACGAACACCACCAGAACGCCTACGGCATGATGCCCTCCCCGAATCTCATGGCGGCAGCGCTGGCGCGCAACACCAAGAAGTCGGCCCTCGTCGTCCTTGGCAACAGCATCGCCCTCTACAACCCGCCGATCCGCGTCGCCGAGGAGATGGCGATGCTGGATGTCATCAGCGGCGGGCGGCTCGTCGCCGGCTTCCCGGTGGGCAGTTCGATGGACACTAACTATTGCTACGGCGCGGCGCCCGCCACCCTTCGCGAGAAGTATCAGGAGGCCCACGACCTCATCATCCGCGCCTGGACGGAGCCTGAACCCTTCGCCTTCAACGGCAAATATACCCAGCTGCGCTATGTGAACGTCTGGCCGCGCACCCTGCAGAAACCGCATCCGCCTGTGTGGGTTCCCGGAGGCGGCAGCATCGAGACCTGGGCCTGGGTCGCTGAGCGGAATTACCTCTACAGCTACCTGAGCTTCTCCGGCTACAAGCGCGGCGAACAGGTCATGCAGGGCTATTGGAAGACCTTGGACGAGATGGGGATGAAGCGCAACCCCTATCGCGGCGGCTTCCTCCAGCTTATCTGCGTCGCGCCCACGGACGCCGATGCCGAGCGCATCTACTCGCGGCATGTCGATTACTTCTACGATAAGTGCCTTCACATCGCCCCCGGCTTTGCAGAAGCGCCAGGCTACCGCACCATCAAGACCATCGAGGCAGGCCTCACCTCGCAGTTCGCGCCCACCCAGCGGCAACAGCGGCAGCAGACGGGCAAGCGCATGACGTGGAAGGACTACATCGAGCAAGGGTTCATCGTCGCAGGCAGTCCCGCCACCGTGCGCGAACAGTTGAAGGACGTCATCACGCGCCTCCACGTCGGCCATCTCATGTGCCTGATGCACTTGGGCGATATGCCGAGGGAGACGACGATCATGAACACCGACCTCTTCGCGCGAGAGGTGATGCCGCATCTGCGCGATCTGTGGCCGGAGTGGCGCGACGAGTGGTACCCTAAGCCGCTCGCTGAGGCCCAGATGAAAACGCCCGCGGCGCGCGCACGCTAGCCCAAGGACACATATGCCGGCACTTAAAAAACTGTCTATTCGGAATGGCGCATTCAAGGTGCGGTATTGGGCACATGGCAAAGGCCGCCCGCTCATCTTCCTCCACGGCTGGTCGGGATTGCCCCGCAACACGGCCTGGCTCGAATCCCTCGCCCAGCGGCGGCTCGTCATCGCGCCGGAGTTCCCGGGCTTTGGTGAGAGCGCAGGGCTGGACAAGCTCGACGACTTTCTCGATATCGCCCTCTACCACTTCGACCTCTTCGCCGCGCTGAAGCTCAAGCAGGCTGACGTCATCGGCCACGACTTCGGCGGCGCGATTGCGGCTGAGGTTGCCGCTCTGCGTCCCTCCCTCGTTCGCAAACTGGCGCTCGTTGCGCCCACAGGACTCTTCGATGAGAAGAATCCTGGCGTTGACCCCTTCGCCACAACGGAGGCCGAGCTGAACGCCGCCTCTTGGCACGACGTAGAATCGGCGAAGAAAAACGGCCTTATCGCAACGCCGCAAACCGATGACGAGAAGAAGGCGGCCATCATCGCTCGCGCCAAAGCTCTCGCAACGGCAGGCAAGTTCCTCTTCCCCATCCCTGACAAAGGCCTCAAAAAACGCCTCTCTCGCATCCAAGCGCCGACGCTTCTTCTCTGGGGCGCTGGCGACAAGGTGGTGCCTCCGGCATATGCGGCGCTCTTCAAGCGACATCTCAAGGGCGCACGCAGTCTCGCCATCGCCAACGCAGGCCACTTCCCCATGCTGGAGCAGCCGGCAAAGTTCACCGATGCAGTGAAGAAGTTCTTGGGATGACCTTAGTATGACTATGCTATAGTAAGTCATACCAAGCTATATGCAGTCATACTTGGGGAGTGGAGTCATACTATGCCAAGCAAAGTTGGAACAAAGGGCCAGGTCGTCATCGAGAAAGAGATCCGCGACAAACTCGGTGTGCAGCCGGGGTCGCTGGCCATCCAGCGCATCGCTGAAGGTCATGTTGAGTTGTACTTCGTGCCGCCAGCGCACAAACGGTCGCTCAGAGGCGCACTGGCGAAGTACGTTAAGCGGAGCCTGCCTGCCACTCCCGAGGCATGGAACAAGGCTAGAGAGGCCGCCTGGGAGGAGCGCATCCATGAAAAATCCGGTCAGCGGAAGGGATCCTAGATGGGCGGTTTCCTAGATACGAATGTTGTCGTGCGCTATCTGACGAATGATCCACCCCACCTGGCTGTAAAGGCGGCGGCAATCATCGACAGCGAAGAGGAACTTTACCTCACCGACGCAGCGCTTGCCGAAGCTGCCTATGTGCTTATCTCCCCCAAAAGCTACGGCTTGCCGAGATCATCGGTCATTGAGCAACTCACAGCGTTCTGCCAAAAGACAAACATCACCGTTTTCGGCCTCGACAAAGCCGTAGTGCTTCAGGGGCTAAAGATGTGCCAGCCGTCCGCTAGAGTATCGATCGACGACGCCTTGATATGGGCAGCCGCACGAAGCAGCGGGACCAGGCGCGTGTATACATTCGACAAGGACTTCCCGGACACAGGAATCGAAATCCACGGCATCGGATGAAGCAGTCCCATGCCCTATCAACGCCTCTTGGCACAAAGCGCACGCAATGCCCAAGAAGGCCACGCTTGCGGTTAGAATAGAGTGGCATCTTGAGCATGCCAAACTGTGCGGCTGCAGGCCTATCCCTGAAAAGCTTAGGCAGAGATGCGCCGGAGAAAGGTCAAGGGCTAACCCGTGGAACTCGACTTCGCCTTCGTCTGCGATTACGCCGAGATCACGAACAAGATCAACGCGCTGGGCATCGGCTTCGACACCATCTTCGCCCAGGCCGTCCCGGTGACACACGGCTCCTTCCACCTCGTCGCCCAGTTTCGCGCAGAGCCGACGGAGGTTGGGGAGAAGCGCCTCACATTCAGCATCATCGACGCCGACGGCAAACCCATTATGAAACCCGCTGAAGCCTCTATCACCATCGCCCCGCCTGCTCCCGGCTCCTACGACATCGTCGCCAGGGTAAGCATCGCCTTCGGCAGCGTCTCCTTCCCCAGGTTTGGCGCCTACTCCCTCCACGCCGACCTGGGAGGGCAAGAAGTCATCCGGATACCCCTTCGGATCGCCAAGTCGCCCCAACAGAGATAGCCTTCTGTTGCACACCGGATGGCACCGTTTGACATTCCTTCGTTTCTCCTGGTAACCTTGATAGTTGTGAGAACGCGCTGAAGGGGAGCAGTAGAGGCCCCTCTTGCCATCAGAGAGCCGGGGAACGGTGCGAACCCGGTGACAAGAGCCTCGAAGTCGCCCTGGAGCGGCCAAGCTGAATCCCGATGGCAAATCGGGACAGTAGGATTGGACGGGCTGGCCCGAAATAGCCAAGGAAGCGCCTCTCCGAGTGTGGAATCGGAGGGGAATAAGGGTGGTACCGCGGGAAACGCATCCCGTCCCTTGGTGGGACGGTTTTTTTGTTCCTGCGGCTCCTGGTGCGATTCCGGAGCCGGAAAGAGAAAGGACACCTATGAAGCTCACCGGCGCGCAAGTCGTCTGCGAATCCCTTATCCGGGAAGACGTAGACGTTATCTTTGGTCTGCTGGGCGGCGCTATCCTGCCGCTCTATCAGACCTTGCCCCAGTATCCCCAGCTGAAGCACATCCTCGTCCGCCACGAGCAGGCCGCAGCCCACGCCGCCGACGGTTATGCGCGCGTCACCGATAAGGTTGGCGTCTGCATCGCCACCTCCGGCCCCGGCGCCACGAACCTTGTAACGGGTCTCGCCAACGCGCAGATGGACTCTGTGCCGATGGTGGCCATCACCGGCCAGGTGCCGCGCAAAGCCATCGGCAAAGATGCCTTTCAGGAGACGGACGTCCAGGGCGTCACGCTGCCGGTGACCAAGCACAACTACCTGGTGATGGACCCCAATGAGCTGGCCCGCACCATCAAAGAGGCCTTCCATATCGCCAAGACGGGCCGCCCTGGGCCTGTGCTGGTCGATATCCCGAAGGACGTGCTGCAGGAGATCGTCGATTATGACCCGGAGAACGTCGCGATCGACCTCCCCGGCTACAAACCCCATCTGACGGGCGATCCGACCCAGATACGTGCCGCGGCCAAGCTCATCTCAGAAGCCAAGCGCCCCATCATCCTTGCCGGCCACGGCGTCATCATCTCCAGGGCCTACGCTGAACTGCGCGAGCTGGCTGAAAAGGCCCAGATACCCGTCATCACAACGCTCCTCGGCATCAGCAGCTTCCCTGAGGACCACGTCCTCTCCGTTGGCATGCCCGGGATGCACGGGATGGCCTATGCCAACATCGCCATCGACCGCTCCGACCTCCTCATCGCCATCGGCATGCGCTTCGATGACCGCGTCACCGGACGCATCTCCGACTTCGCTCCGCGCGCTAAGGTCATCCACATCGACATCGACCCTGCCGAGATCGATAAGAACGTGAAGGCGACGGTCCCCCTGGTGGGCGACGTGAAGAACGTCCTTGTCCAGTTGAATCGCCTGGTCACCAACAAGACCCATCTCGATTGGGTGCGCGAGATCGAGCAGACAAAGAAAGAGCATCCCTCGCACCTGATCCCGGAGAACAATAAGCTGCTGCCCCAATACGTGGTGCGCCAGATATGGGAGGCGACTAAGGGCAACTCCATCATCGTCACCGGCGTGGGCCAGCACCAGATGTGGGCCGCCCAGCATTTCTTCTACACCAAGCCCGGCTCCTTCGTGACCTCCGGCGGCCTCGGCACGATGGGCTTCGAAGTGCCCGCCGCCATGGGCGCAAAGGTCGGCCGCCCGCACGATACCGTCTGGTCCATCTGCGGCGACGGCGGCTTCCAGATGACGCTGCAAGAGCTCGCCACCATCCGCGAGCACAACATCGATGTGAAGTTCGCCATCTTCAACAACGGCTTCCACGGCATGGTCCGCCAGTGGCAAGAGTTCTTCTATAAGAAGGACTACGTGGAGACGCGCTTCTTCAACCCGGACTTCGTGAAGCTGGCCGAGGCCTACGATATGAAAGGCTTCCGCGTCACCGAACGCGCCAAGGTGCGCGACACCATCGAGAAGGCTATGGCGCACAAAGGCCCCGTCCTCGTCGACTTCGTCGTCGAATCTGAAGAGAACGTCTACCCCATGATTCCCGCCGGCACCTCCGTGAAGGAGATGCTCGAAGCGCCCATGCCCGGCCGCGAGCTGGTTGACCACAAGGACGCATCCACATGACGACCAACGGCACGCACTATCGCAAGCACACCATCACCGCCCTCGTTCAAGACAAGCCTGGCGTCCTGAACCGGGTCGCCAGCATGTTTCGCCGCCGGGGCTTCAACATCGCCAGCCTTGCCGTTGGGGAGAGCGAAGTGCCCCACCTCTCGCGCATGACCTTCGTCGTAAACGCGGAGAACGAGGACACGGTGGACCAGGCGACGAAGCAGCTGCGCAAGATCATCGAAGTGGTCAAGGTCACCGACTTGAGCGCAGAAGACATCGTTGCCCGGGAGCTGGCCCTGGTGAAGGTGCGGGCGCCCGACTCGGCCATCCGGGGTGAAATCATCCAGGTCGTCGAGCTCTTTCGCGCCAAGATCGTTGACGTGGCCTCCGATACGCTGGTCATCGAGATCACAGGCGAAGAGAGCAAGATTGACACTATCCTGAGCCTGATGAAGGGCTTCGGCATACTCGAAATCATGCGCACCGGGCGAGTCGCGATCACCCGCGGCACGAAGTCGGCGCTGAAGACAAACGCGAAAGAAGGATAGGAGCACCATGACCGCAAAGATTTACTACGACACCGATGCAGACCTGGGTCTGCTCAAAGGCAAAAAGATCGCCGTCATCGGCTATGGCAGCCAGGGACACGCCCATGCGCTGAACCTGAAGGACTCCGGCTGCGACGTCACCGTCGGCCTCTACAAGGGAAGCAAGAGCTGGGCCAAGGCGGAGAAAGAGGGCCTGAAAGTCGATACCGTCGCCAACGCCTCCAAGGCCGCCGACGTCATCATGATCCTCCTGCCCGATACGGTGCAGTACAAGGTCTATGACGAAGAGATCAAGCCCTATCTGGGCAAGGGCGATACGCTCATGTTCGCCCACGGCTTCAATATCCACTATAAGCAAGTCGTCCCTCCCAAGGATGTGGACGTGAGCATGATCGCGCCAAAGGCCCCAGGCCACCGCGTGCGCGAGGTCTACACCGAAGGCGCAGGCACCCCTGCCCTTATCGCCATCCACCAGGACGCGAGCGGCAAAGCGAAGGACATGGCGCTGGCCTACGGCAAAGGCATCGGCTGCACCCGCGCCGGCGTGCTCGAGACGACCTTCAAGGAAGAGACGGAGACCGACCTCTTTGGCGAGCAGAGCGTCCTCTGCGGCGGCGTCTCCTCCATGGTCAAGGCAGCCTTCGACACCCTCGTTGAGGCTGGCTATCAGCCTGAGCTCGCCTACTTCGAGACGATGCACGAGCTCAAGCTCATCGTCGATCTGATGTACCAGGGCGGCTTGAACTACATGCGCTATTCCGTGAGCGATACGGCTGAGTATGGCGATTACACCCGTGGCCCGCGCATCGTCGACGACCACACCCGCAAGGAGATGAAGAAGATACTCAAGGAGATCCAGGACGGCAGCTTTGCCCGCGAATGGATCACCGAATGGCGCGAGGGCGCTGAGCACTTCTACGCCATGCGGAAGAAGGACCAGAACAGCCAGATCGAGAAGGTCGGCGAAGAGCTGCGCGGGATGATGAAATGGCTCCAGAAACCGAAGACTCCAGGCGCAGGCTACTAACAATGCCGAGGGTGTACACGGTTGTGGTGCACGAAGAGGGTGGCAGTTATTGAATCGAAGTGCCCGCGTTGCCTGGCTGCACAACCACTGGCGATACGGTCAACAAGGCGCTCGAGCATGCGCAAGAGGCGATCGAGTGCCATATCATGGCCTTGAAGGAAGAGGGACAGGAAGTTCCTGCCGAAAACAAAATGGTAATCGGTAAAGTCAAAGTGGCGGTATAGCTGTATGTCTCGCTTTCCCCTGAACATAGCCCCCGGCCCTGCCCGGTTTGCCATGAAAACCCGGGCCAGCCTCCTCCTCCCCTTCGGGGGATAAAGGACTGGCTCCAAACTACGCGCGCTATCTGATTCAAGGTTTTCACGGCAACGAAAGAGGCTACCCCAATGGCTAGCAAAACAGAAGACAAAGTCCTGATATTCGATACGACGCTGCGCGACGGCGAACAGGCCGCAGGCGCAACGATGACCCTGGAGCAAAAAGTCCAGATCGCCCACCAGTTGGACAAGTTGGGCGTGGACATCATCGAGGCTGGCTTCCCCATCAGCTCCCCCGGCGAGATGGCCTCCGTCAAGCGCATCGCACAAGAAGTGCGCCGCCCCGTCATTGCGGCCCTCTCCCACGCCAACATCAAGGCGGTTGACGCGGCAGCAGAAGCGGTGAAAGATGCCGCGAACCCGCGCATCCACGTCTTCCTCTCCAGCTCCGAGATCCACATGCTGCACCAGCTGAAGAAAGACCGCGAGACCGTGCTGATCCTGGCCGCCGAAGCTGTCGCCCGCGCGCGCAAGCACGTTGCCGACGTTGAGTTTTCGCCCATGGACGCCACGCGCTCCGACCCGGAGTACGTCTACCGCCTCCTGGAAGCGACCATCGACGCTGGCGCGACGACGGTCAACATCCCCGACACCGTCGGATACACCACACCGGAAGAGTTCTACAAGTTCATCCGGGGCATCATGGAAAACGTGCGCAACATCAAGAAGGCGCGTATCTCCGTCCACTGCCACAACGACCTTGGCATGGCCGTGGCCAACAGCTTGGCCGCCATCCGCGCAGGCGCGCGCCAGATCGAATGCACCATCAACGGCATCGGCGAGCGCGCCGGCAACGCCTCGCTCGAAGAAGTCGTGATGGCGCTGAAGACCCGCAAAGACACCTACGG
>CAMAVV010000017.1 GCA_945861815.1 Thermoflexus hugenholtzii JAD2 | reverse complement strand
ACGGGAGACTGCTGGTGCTGGCGGCGACAGTCACCAGGGAACTGCTTCCCGTGGAGTAGCTTGGGGGTACCCGGAAAAAGTCCGAGATAAAGGTCTTCACGAAGCTTTGAACGGTGCCTGTCGCGTTGAAATTGACGCCTGCAACATCGCCGTCCTCAAAGATATAGGGGTTATCTACAGCACCAGTACCGGTTCCACTTCCTGCGGGTAGCCCTCCAGGGAGCCAAGACCCAGTATAGAGTGGCCCGTCGGTCGGCCATTTTGTCATTTCAGACTTGAACTGGTCGATGGCGGAGCGAAGGGAGTTGATGTCGATCGCCTGGCTGCTGGCGCGGCTTGCGGTGGACGTGCCAGTGACGGCCGGGACAACCACAGCTGACATAACTGCAAGGATGGAGGCCACAGTCATTAACTCAATAAGGGTGAAGCCGCGCTGATTCTTGTGGAACAGCCTCATGGTTAAGCCCTGGCACCTTTCAGACGCGCTTCTTCCGAAGATTTTCAGCGACACCGAGACTGCTTCCCTGTGTCTTACAGTGAAGTATCGCTATCTTACGGACAGCGCGAATCACCCAAAGGAGTGATACAGGGGTGATTTCAATGGGAGCAGGGGCTGCGTCTCTTGCCCACCTTGCCACCTGGAGTAGCGCACTGGCGGGCTAGCTTGTCGGCAGTTTGATGTTCTGGCGGCCAATCCGCTGAAGGCGCTCCAACTCAGCATCTAGGATGCCGCCTTTACTTGTAAACGCATCGAGAATAACTAATCCACGGGCATATTCATCGTTCGCCAGCGCATACGTGACCAGCTTCTTGTATAGATCTACGCGTTCAGGGCCAACCTTCTGAAGCAGCTCCAGCAACCGGCTCGTGGCGGCAAACCTATAACAGGGCTCCACCTGCGGAAGCATTTCTGGGTTTGACACCTCGATCTGCTTGCAGATCACCGTTTCGATCGAGATAAAGTGCGCCTCAACACCTGGCGCAACGGCGAGAGAGCCCTCGATGATCTCGATGCTGCGCGCATAGTTACCCTGGCTATAGGCTTGAATCGCGCGGTGCTGGGCAACTTCGAAGCGTTCTGGGCCGATCTTTTCAAGCCGTTCCAGGAGATGTTCAACACTTTTTGCCGTTGTTTCAGTTTGCGGCAGGCTCTGGAAGAAGAAGATGACGCTTCGCAGGTATTGGAAACTGCTGGGGTCGGCGTCTAGGCCACGGAGCCATTCGCGTGAGAAGAGATCAAGCGCCCGTTGCTGCTGTTCCGGGGTGTATGACTGCAGTTGACCAACAACAGTGGCAAAAAAGGCCCTTCGCGGCTCATTTCCGAGAGTCGGGGCAAGGTCAATGGCTCTTTGAAAGTGCGCAAGCTGTTTTTCGAAAAGGTTCGCCATTTCTGCTCTCAAAGTCGGGAGCGCTTCGACTGGAGCCCTTTCTGATGCAAGGAAAACTTCTCGATACATACCGATATCCTCAAGCCCCTTCTCAAAACTGCGAGCCGCCTGGTAGCTTCGGTACTGAACCATATAGAGGGAGGCGCTGACGAGGCCGATGATTACCAATGCGACTCCTGCGAATGCCCAGCCATGAATCAGGGAGTGTGCGTTTGCTTCCGAAGGAGCGGCATCTTTGGATTGCCGGCTGGGGTCAGGTAGAGACGGCTGGCCAGTGACCGGCTGAGGTGACTGCTCCGGCTCGGCTGTTGATCCCGAGGGTTCAGCCTCTTCATCGGGGAAATTGTTTCCTTGAGCCGCAACGAATGCGGCAAGGAGGGACCACTGTAAGATCATTGCAGGCGTGTCAAAGAGAAGCAGGTTCTGGACAAAATAGGCGGCAAGCGAACAGAGCACAACGTAGGCCAAAATCTCATCGCGTGGCCTGCGGTGCCGCCGAACGATCAGCCAAAGCAGGCATGCCCACAAAGCGAGATAGCTCACTCCGCCGAGGATGCCCTTGGTGACCAGTTCGTCGATAATTTTGTTGTGGGCATTGTCGACCAGATTTTCCCCGTACCGAAAGTCTTCGGCTCGGACGTTGTGGTCGAAGGCGGCAATAAAGTTGTCCGCCCCCCAGCCAAGGAGCGGCCGTTCTAAAAAGCCCTCCATCCCAGCACGGGCAGCGATAAGCCGGCCTCGCACGCTGGAATCGCTTACAAGGTTCACCGAGAGGCGTTCGCCTGCCGTGCTGTTCCTATCAGCAGCGGCCGCTGACGTCGGCACGCCACTCGAAATATCCCATAGGTAGAGGATCAGAAGGCCACCGAAGATCAACGTGGCGATAGCGAACAGAGGCTTCTTGGCGCCTTTGTGGACTCGAAAGAGGGCCAAGACGCCGAGGAACAGGGCCGCAGCGGCAAGGCCGATAAAAGCGCCTCGCGTGCCGTTCTGGTATAGGATCCAGATGCTGGTGACCGAAGTGAGGGCCCAAAAGCCACGCGCTCCCCACAGCTGCCAGGATGCCCCGTGGTTTTCCACTGGCGACCTGTCCTTTGTTCCAACGAAGGAGCGAACGAAAAGGCCAACTGCGAGGGGGATGTTTACTACCAGAATCGCCGCGAGAAAGGAGGGGTTGCCAACAGTTGCGCAAAATCTCGGCTTGCACGCGACATAGACCAAATCAGGATAGAGAAAGTCGCCTACGGACCTTGGAAGGGCGCCTTTCCCGATGTTATATGACTCTAGGAAGCTGATCAAACAGAGCAGGAGCGTGAGGAACAAGTTCCAGTTGAGCAGCCAGAACCAAGCGCGGGCTGTCCTCAATACGGATGCCGCTATTAGGATGAAGAGCACCCAATGCATCAGGTCCCACACGCCCATCATGCGCTCGTAGGTGGACCACATGCTGCGATTGAAGCTGACGCCAAAGGCCGCTGAGACCACAGAAACGAGGAGGTATGCGCTCAGGGCATACACAACCCACGATGGCTTCGGGCGATAACGAGCATCCTGGAGGATAAGGATGAGCCAAAGGCCGGCAATGACCTCGATGACGGAACGGGCGAAGATCGACTTGCGAACGATGTAAGGGAAGATGGTGTCGATGCCGATGAGGAACGGCATTAAGAGCAATATGGCTATGCCAGCCCATATCGCCAGGAGCAGGAAGCGGGTCAGCCCTTGCTCTTTCACTCTTCGAGCGTATAGGGGGTATGAAGGTTCGTCAAGGACGACTGAGTCGCCGATGCAGCCTCATAGTGATTGCATTTCGTTGTGCCGCTCGGCATACTACGGCCATTTTCCTGAGAGATATCTCTATTAGAGGTGAGGCATGCGGCTCAAAGGTAAAGTTGCAATCGTCACAGGCGGCGCACAGGGGATCGGACGGGCCTACTGTTTGCGGTTCGCCCAGGAGGGCGCAGCGGTCGGCATCGCCGACCTTCGGATAGAGCAGGCGAAGGCGGTCGAATCGGAGATCACAAAGGCGGGCGGCAAAGCCCTCGCGGTGCACGCCGATGTCTCCAACGAGGAGAGCGCCGATGCGATGGCCAAGCAGGTCTTCGACCGCTTCGGCAGAGTGGATATCCTCATCAATAATGCCGCTATCTACTACGATATGGATTCGCGAGACCAGTCGATCGCCTATCTGCGCAAGATGATCGACGTGAACCTGATCGGCATCATCATCTGCGGCAGGGCCGTCTGTCCCATCATGAAAGACCAGGGCGGCGGCAGCATCATCAACATCTCCTCCGGCGCGGCCTATGTGCTTCCACAGCAGGTGAAGTTCAAGGCGAACAACTTTTCTACGTACCACTATGGTCTGACGAAGTCAGGCGTCATCTATCTCACAAAGATGATGGCGGTGACTGGGGGGCCTTACAACATCCGGGTGAATGCAATCGCCCCGGGCGTCACGATGTCCGAGGCGACGAAGAAGGTCGTCTCGCCGCAGATCATCGAAGGGCTGAGGAACGTTGCGGTGCTGGGGAAGAGCCTTGAGCCGTGGGACCTGACAGGCACAGCGCTCTACCTGGCCTCGGAGGATAGCGCGATGGTGACAGGACAGACGATTCCCGTCGATGCCGGCATGGTCATGCTCGGCTAACGCGGCTGACGTTGGACGGAGGAAAGGGGCAAGAGTAATGACAACCACAGCGGAGAAGGCGGCGACCCATCAGATGTACGTGGATGGCAAATGGATCGGCGCGGGCGACGGGAAGACGTACACGGTCATCAACCCGGCGACGGAGGAGCCAGTCGGCCTTGCGCCGAGCGCGAACCGCCACGATATGAAGGCGGCGATCCAGGCGGCGCGCAGGGCCTTTGACGACGGCCCCTGGCCTCATATGGATAAGCGCGAGCGGAGCCGGATCGTCCGCCAGATCGCCGACAACCTCTCCAAGCGTAAAGAGGAGTTGCGTAAGCTCGTCACTGCTGAGGCTGGCGCGGAAGCCTACACCTATATGGTCAACGTCGATTGGGTAATCCTCCATCTCTACGACTATGTCGACTTGGCGATGACCTTTGACTTCGAAGAGATGGTCCAGCCGATCGTCATGGGACATGGCCCTGGCGGCGGACGCCTCATCAACAGCATGGTCTTTCACGCGCCCGTCGGCGTCTGCGGTCTCATCCCCACGTGGAACTACCCGCTTTTCACCACGATCCAGAAAGTCGGGCCGGCGCTGGCGGCAGGTTCGACGATGGTGGTGAAGACGCCTCCATACGCGCCGCTGGTGAACCTGCTGCTGGCGAAGTGCGTCGCCGAAAGCGACCTGCCGAAGGGCGTGTTCAACGTCGTCACCGGCGAGGGTGTGGATATCAGCACCGAGCTTGTCGATAACCCGATGGTCGATAAGGTCAGCTTCACAGGGAGCGTCGCCACCGGCAAGAAGATCATGGAGGCCGGGGCAAAGACGCTAAAGCGCGTCCATCTGGAGCTGGGCGGGAAGTCGCCACTCATTATCTTGGACGACGCGAATCTCGATATGGCCGTCCCCGCCGCCTCCGCGCCCGCCTTTATGCATAGCGGCCAGGGATGTGTGAACACCACGCGCGTTCTGGTCAGCAAGAAGAACCATGACGCCCTGGCGCAAAAGATGGCGAACCACTTAAAGAACATCAAGATTGGAAACCCTGCCGACCCGCAAGTCATGATGGGCCCTGTCATCCGTGAGGAGCGCCGCACGAAGATCGAGGAGTACATCGCCTCTGGCAAAGCCCAGGGCGCGGACTTGGTCACAGGCGGCAAACGTCCCGCAGGCTTCTCCAAGGGCTTCTTCATCGAGCCGACCGTTTTTGCCAACGTGCGCAACGATATGAAGATCGCGCGGGAGGAGATCTTCGGTCCTGTCGTCTCCCTCATCCCTTACGCCGATGAGGCAGAGGCCATCCGCATCGCCAACGACACCACCTACGGCTTAGGCGCGACGATTTTCACGACAGACATCCCCAAAGGCCGTCAGCTCGCAAAGCGGATCCGGGCAGGCAGCGTGAGCGTTGGCATGGGCTCCAACGTGCGCACTGCCCCCTTCGGCGGCTTCAAAGAGAGCGGCATCGGACGCGAAAGCGGCAAGTTCGGCGTGGCGGAATATACCGAGATGATGGCTATCCACTGGACATAGGCTTGGGATTGTTCATGTGCAAAGAGGCTCCCCGGAGTATGCCGGGGAGCCTCTTTTTTCGCCTATGATTCTTTCCGCTACAATAATCGAAGATTTCTTTAGGAGCATGGCATGAGCACCCCAGCGCCACGTCGATGGGCCTTGATCCTCGGCGCTTCCAGCGGTTTTGGTGGCGCAACAGCAGTCGAGCTTGCGAAGGCGGGCCACAACGTCATCGGCGTGCACCTCGACCGGAGCAGCACCTTGCCGATGGCGGAAAAGGTCCAGCAGGACGTTCGCGCCCTTGGGAAAGAGGCTATCTTTTTCAATGTGAACGCCGCCGACCCAGAGAAGCGCAAGATGGTCGCGGAGCAGATCAAGGGGAAACTTGCCCAGGGAGAGTTCGTGAACGTTGTCATGCACTCCCTCGCATTTGGCACCCTCAAAGCCTTCGCAGGGCCCAAGGCCGATGATGTAGTCAGCCAAAAACAGATGGAGATGACCCTTGACGTCATGGCGAACAGCCTTGTCTATTGGGTGCAGGACCTTGATTTTCTAGGCCTTCTGCAGCGCGGCAGCAGGATCTTCGCGATGACGAGCGCGGGCGACTTCCATGCGTGGCCTTCATACGGGCCAGTCTCGGCGGCGAAGGCGGCCCTGGAAGCGCATATCCGCCAGCTTGCCTATGAGATGGCAGCACGAGGCATCAGCGCCAACTCCATCCGCGCCGGCGTGACCGATACGCCCGCCCTGCGCAAGATACCAGGCAACGACTTGCTCATCGCTGGCGCGTTGAAGAAAAACCCGAGCAAGCGCCTCACCGCTCCTGAGGATGTCGCCAAGGCGATCGTCGCACTGAGCGACGACCGGGCATACTGGATCACGGGCAACGTCATCGGCGTCGATGGCGGCGAAGAGCTGACGGGCTAGCGCGCCCTGGAACGGCTGGGCCATGACTACTCTCCCGGCAGCCTTTGCCGCCGATGCGATGGCCCTCACGCGCCAGGTGAAGGCTCTTGCCAAGTCGTGTGGCTTTCACCTCGCAGGCGTCACATCGGCAGACGACTTTGTGGAGACGGAGCGCGTCATCGCCGAGCGCGTTCAGGCTGGCCTGCTGGATGGGCTGCCCTGGTACAGCGAATCGCGAGCGCGCCGGGGGTGCAAGCCAAGGATACTGTTGCCGCAGGCTCAATCCATCATCTCTCTTGGCCTGAGCTATAACGTTCCATCGCCGCCAGTTCCTGAGGATGGCGTGATGCGGGGCCGCATCTCGCGATATGCCTGGGGTCGTGACTACCACAAGGTCTTCGAGCAAAAGGTCAAAGCCTTTACGAAGCTTCTGGCGGACACGGGCGCGAGGCAGACAAAGTTCTATGTTGACTATGGCCCCATGCCCGACCGCGCCGTGGCCCAGCGGGCCGGCCTCGGCTGGTTCGGCAAGAATACGAATCTGCTGACGACGGGCCTCGGCTCGTGGCTCTTTCTTGCCGAGGTGCTGACAGACCTCTCCCTTGTTCCAGACAGGCCGCTTAAGAAGAATTGCGGCAAGTGCACCGCCTGCATCCCGGCCTGTCCAACGAATGCCATCATCGCCCCGTATGTCGTGGACAACCGCCGATGTATCTCCTATCACACCATAGAGAATCGCGGCCCCATACCGCGCGAGATGCGTCCGCTCATGGGCGATTGGGTCTTCGGCTGTGATATCTGCCAGGATGTCTGTCCCGTGAACGAACAGGCAAAGGCCACAGGCGACGGAGCCTTCACGCCCAAGGATGCTGAAGCAGCTTCGCCGGACCTTATTGCGATACTCGCGCTGAGCGAGGCGGAGTTCGAGAGCCGGTTCCGAGGAAGCGCCGTGCGGCGGGCCAAGCGCGCCGGGCTTCAACGCAATGCGTGTGTTGCTCTTGGCAACCTTCGCGATACGCGTGCGATACCGGCGCTCACGCACGCTCTTCACGAAGGCGAATCGCTGGTGCGGGGCCACGCCGCCTGGGCGCTCGGACGCATCGGGGGCGATGCTGCGATGAAGGCACTACGCCAAGCGGTGAAGGGAGAAGACGACTCCTGGGTTTGCGAGGAGATCGCGTTTGCCCTGCGGGAGGCGAAGGCCTAGTAGCCCTTTTGCCTATCGACGACGTAGAGCAGGGGTTCGCCGGCCAGGTAACGGCGCATCTGTTCGATGAAGACGTTGACGCTCTTCTGGGCAAATCCAGGCATCACCGATGAGCTGCACCCACTTGAGCTTTGGCGCGAACTTCGGCAGGTCTGTGGGGAAGTCCAGGCCGTACATCACCTCTGCGTCGCGCGTCTGGTCGAGGAAGTCTCGGGGGATGGGAAAAGGCTGTCGCGCAAGCTCGGCGACTTGTCTCTTGCGGCGTAAATTGCGTCGCGCCTTCGGCTCTACATTAGGTTGCCTTGGCGACACGCACGCGGTGGTCGGCTTGAGCGATGAGGCGCACCGCATCGTCAGGAACAGGCCAGGTGAGCAGGATCTGCAGCCGCTCGGTCCGCATGGCGGCCTAAGCATACACGAACGAAACTGAGGCTATGCTGAGGCTGAGGAGGAGCCCTTCGACGGCTGTGCGAAGGAGGTCAGCACCCACAGGCAAACAAGACTTGCCCATGTGAGTGTCGCGAGGGCCACGTGGAGCACGCGCAGTTCATCGGGCAGGTCCTTCACCACCGTCGCGACGCCTGCGCCGATCTGCGCCGCGGTAAAGAACGCTAGCGCCCCATAGGCGGCCCATGTTGTTTGGTTCGCCCCGCGTTTGCGCAAAATGATGCCCTGCGCGACGATGCCGATGGCGAAGAGGATGGCAAGCGTGCGGTGGATGCCGTGGAGCGAGGAGGCCATCGCCGGAGACTCTGAGGAGCAGTAGGGCAAGTTGTGGCAGAGTGCGCCGGTTGAGGTGGCTACCATTGTGCCGCCGAACATGATGACGCCCGCGCCAAGCAGCACGAGGTGTGCAGAGCGAAGGGGGCCGATACGGATGCGCGGCGGCTTCTGAACGAGGGCGAGCCCGCCGATGAACAGCAGGCCGAGGATGGACATGCCCAACCCTAAGTGCGCCAGGCGAGTGAAGCCATGGAGATCGGTGAGGACGACGATGCCGCCAAGGATAGCCTGACCCAGGATGAGCAGCGCCGCTGCGACGAGAACCTTCGCAGGGCCTGGCATCGCCTTCCGTTTGAGGAAGGCGATCACGCCGCCGGCGCAGACCATCGCCGCTGTGATGCCTGCGAGGAGGCGGTGGCCTGACTCGATAGCGGCAAACCTGTTCCCCGGTAGGTCTGCGCCATCGCACAGAGGCCAATCGGGACAGCCAAGGCCGGAAGCGGAGACGCGCACCCAAGAGCCATAGACGATGAGCCCTGCAGTGAAGATGGCGGAGAGAAGCACAAATGCGCCAAGTTGCCGCGTGCTGATGCGG
Source organism: Thermoflexus hugenholtzii JAD2 (assembly GCA_945861815.1). Taxonomy (GTDB): domain Bacteria; phylum Chloroflexota; class Dehalococcoidia; order SHYB01; family SHYB01; genus VGPF01. The sequence continues at coordinate 6,111 of CAMAVV010000017.1, read as the reverse complement.
TCGGCCAGGCGAATGAGGCGCTCTTTAAGAGATGCGTTCATCGCGGCGGACTCGTTCTCCTCGTCTTGCGAATGACCGGAGCCTTTAGACGGAGCCTTCGATGCCGACAAAGAGAAAGAGAAGGGCGAGATAGAGGAGAGAGAAGAGGTAGAGGCGCTTCGCATCGACCAGGGAGAGGGAGCGCAGAAGCCTGATGCCAAGCCAGAGAAAGATCCCGCCGAGAATCGCGGCAGCCGTCATGTAGACCGGGCCGATATCGTCCAGGGCGACGAACAGGACCGTGATTGTTATGAGGGTGATGGAGTACAGAAGGATGCTCCACGCCGTCTCCTTCACACCACGAACCACGGGAAGCATCGGCACGCCCGCGCGCTCGTAGTCGTCCTTGATCATAAGGGCCAGCGCCCAGAAGTGCGGCGGCGTCCAGAAGAAGACGATGGCGAAGAGATACCAGGCATGAAGGGAGAGGCCTCCAGTGACAGCAGCCCAGCCGACCAGCGGGGGAATCGCGCCGGCGGCGCCGCCTATCACGATGTTCTGCGTTGTGGAGCGCTTGAGCCACTGCGTATAAATGAAGACGTAGAAGAGGGTGGCGCTGAGGGTCAAGACCGCGCTGAGCACATTCACGCCGGTGGCCAGCATCGCGAAGGCGACGGCGTTCAGCGCGATGCCAAAGAGGAGGGCCTGCCACGGCTCAACGCGCCCTCCAGGCAGTGGGCGGCGACGTGTCCGCCCCATCATCTGGTCGATGTCCCGGTCAAGGTAGTGGTTCAGGGCGTTTGCGCCGCCGGAGGCAAGGGTGCCGCCGATGAGGACGAGGGCGATGGTGCTTCCAGGGGGCACACCCTGGGCTGCGAGAAACATAGCGCCAAGAGTGGTAACCAGCAGCAAGAGAATAATCTTCGGCTTCATCAGCGCAATGTAATCGCTGATGGTGGCGCGAAGGGAGTGCGAGGCGTGAATCGCAGACGTGGAGTGGGCCAAGATGCCTGCCTTGCCGAAGGGAGATGCGCGGAGCGAATCGCGAGGCCGCAAAGTCTTGCGAATTATATCACAAGGGTGCGCTTACGCCGCCGTGGCTCGTCAAGCGACTTTTTTCGACGTATCTGGAAATTGGGCGCTTTTTGTCCATCAAAAAGTTTGTGATGTTCGGAACAAATGCTTGACAACCCTGATGCGGCGATGATAGGATGCCGATGCCTCGAACGAGGCTCACCTTGAAGGGGGTCGACCTGCGGGAGCGCCCGCTCCCGAACCGAGACTCTAGAAGCACGATGTCCTTCAACAAGCTCTCTCCCCGCCGTCTGGCGATCCTAACTCTCACGGCGGCTCTTCTCCTTCTTGTTACCGCCTGCCTCCCCGATAGACCCCAGTCTACCTTTGGGCCTGAAGGCAAGATCGCCCGCGATCAGCTTCACCTCTTCCAGTTCATCTTCTGGATCGCGGTCATCGTCTTTGTCGCCGTTGAAGGCGTGCTGGTCTATTTCATCTTCAAATACCGGCGCAAGGCAGGCGACACGACGCTTCCGCCACAGATCCATGGCAACAACCGCCTAGAGATCGCATGGACGATCCTTCCGGTTTTCATCCTCGCCGCTATCGCGATTCCAACCTATCGCACGATAGCCGACCACAAGGACCCGCCGGAGGGCGACGCCCTCAAGGTTGAGGTCATCGGCCACCAATGGTGGTGGGAGTTCCGCTATCCGGATCTTGGCGTGGTCACCGCGAACGAGATGCACATCCCGATCAACAAGACGGTCGTTGTGGACCTGGAATCGCAGGACGTCATCCACAGCTTCTGGATCCCAAAACTCGCCGGCAAGACAGACGTGGTCCCCGGACGCATCAATGTGATGTGGCTTGTCGCGGATAAAGAGGGGAACTACTACGGCCAGTGCGCCGAGCTGTGCGGCCTCGCCCACGCCCAGATGCGATTCCGCGTGATTTCCCATACCCAGGAAAACTTCGACAAGTGGGTGAAGGGGCAGACGACTGCTCCTCCCCAACCGGCTGCGAATAGCGCGGCGGCGCGCGGCGCTCAAACCTTTGTCACCAAGGGCTGCCTCGCCTGCCACACCATCTCCGGCCCAGATGCCCCTGGCGTTCAAGAAGGCCGTGCGCAGGGCTTTGAGCAGGGAAGGGCGGTATTCCCCGCGCCGAACCTTGCTTACTTTGGCGATAGAGGGACGATGGCCGCCGGCCTCTTCGACCTTACCGAAGATCGCTTGGCCAAGTGGCTCCAAGACCCTGACGAGTTAAAGCCGGGCAATCGAATGGCGGAGCTTGCCCAGGCCTACGCCGACCCGGGCAGCAAGCTTTCCGACGCTGATATCGAAGCGCTGGTCGCCTATCTGATGAGCCGCCAGGCAGTGAAGAACTAGGGGACTGATTGCACATGCAATGCTTTGACCATACGACAGCTGCCCCCGGAGGCGAAGCATGGCCACGATAGCCGGCGGCATGAAGGGCCGCTCTATCCTGCGCCGCCCCACGGGCACCGAGGGTATCTGGGGCTGGATCACAACGGTCGATGCCAAGCGAATCGGCGTCTTGTACGGCGTCACTGCCCTGATCTTCTTCATCGCCGGCGGCCTCGAGGCGCTGATCATGCGCGTGCAGCTGGCGAGCCCAGAGCAAAACATCACCTCGCCTGAAACTTTCAACCAGCTCTTCACGATGCACGGCACGACGATGGTCTTCTTGGTCATCATGCCGTTGAATGCCGCCTTCTTTAACTTCGTCATGCCGCTGCAGATCGGCGCGCGCGACGTCGCCTTCCCACGGCTGAACGCCCTGAGCTATTGGCTCTTCCTCTTCGGCGGGCTCTTCCTCCACGTCAGTTTCATCGCCGCAGGGCCGCCGGATGCAGGCTGGTTCTCCTATGCAAACCTCACAGAGAGACCTTTCTCCCCAGAGAACGGCATCGACTACTGGATACTCTCACTCCAGCTCTTGGGCGTCGCCTCGGTGCTCTCATCGCTGAACTTTATCGTGACGATCATCAACCTGCGCGCGAAGGGCATGTCCTTCATGCGCCTGCCGGTATTTGTCTGGATGACCTTTGTCGTGGCTTTCCTGCTGGTGCTCGCCATGCCGGTAATCACTATTGGCCTTGTGCTGCTGATGTTCGACCGTTTCACTGGCACAAGCTTCTTTATCCCGAGCGGGGGCGGCGACCCAGTCCTCTGGCAGCACCTCTTCTGGGTCTTTGGCCATCCGGAAGTCTATGTCCTTATCCTTCCGCCGATGGGCATGGTTTCGGAGATATTGCCCGTCTTTTCCCGCAAGCCGCTCTTCGGCTACAAGTTCGTAGTGCTGGCGGGCATCTTTATCGGCGTGACCGGCTTTACTGTGTGGAGCCACCACATGTTCTCGGTAGGCCTTGGGCCCATCGCCAACACCTACTTCGCCACGGCGACGTTCCTTGTCGGGGTACCGACAGGCGTGAAGATCTTCAATTGGATCGCCACCTTGTATAAAGGCAAGCTGACCTTTGAGACTCCGATGCTCTTTGCGCTGGCCTTCGTCGCCCTCTTCACCATCGGCGGCATCAGCGGCGTCATGCACGCCTCGCCGCCCACAGACCTTCAGCAGACAGACACCTATTTCATCGTCGCCCACTTCCATTACGTCCTTTTCGGAGGCGCGATCTTCGGCATGATGGGCGGCCTCTACTACTGGTTCCCCAAGGTTACGGGCAGGATGCTCAACGAGACGTTAGGCAAGCTGCATTTCTGGTTCATGTTCATCGGCGCGAACCTGGCATTCTTCCCCATGCACTTCAGCGGCATGGCAGGCATGCCCCGCCGCATCTACACCTATGACTCCGACCTGGGTGTGGGCTGGTTAAATATGATCTCCACGGTTGGCGCGCTCATCATGGGCGCTTCCTTCCTCTTCCTTGTCTATAACATCCTCCACAGCTTGAAGAAGGGCAAAGCAGCGGGCAACGACCCTTGGGACGGCCATACACTTGAGTGGTCGGTCAGCTCCCCGCCGCCCATCCACAACTACGATGAGATTCCGACGGTTCGCAGCAATCGCCCGTACTGGGATCAAAAGCATCCGGAGCTTGCGGAGCACGGCGTGCCGCCACCGCCGCCTGCGCCTCGGAAGAACAAGCACATCGCGCTGCCCAGCCCCTCGTACTGGCCCATCGTCCTTGCGGCCGGCATGACCATCGCAGCCTTCGGCGCCCTCTATCATGAGACGATTCTGCCTGTCCTGCCCATCGGCCTCTCTATCGCCGTCATCGCAACCTATGCGTGGGTTCTCGAGCCGCCGATCGCCAAGCAAGCCGAAGGGCATCACTAGGAGATATGGGCATGGTCCAGCAGGCTCCGCCAATCAATCACGCGCTCGAAGATATCAAAGAGCACCATAGGACGAGCACCGGCCAAAGCCACCGGAAAGTTCTCATGTGGACCTTCCTTGGCTCTGAGTGCATGTTCTTCGGCTCCCTTATCGCCACCTTCCTTATCTATCACAACAACGTCGCATCCGGGCCCAACCGCGAGCATGCCTTCGAGAGTCTGTTCCTCGTCAGCGTCATGGCCTTCGTTCTCCTGGCCAGCAGCTTCACCATGGTGCTGGCCCTGGCCGCCGCACGCCGTGGCGACCAGAAGATGATGCGAGCATGGCTCCTGCTGACGGCCTTCTGCGGCCTCTTCTTCATCGGCTCTCAGGGCTACGAGTTCTATCACTTCACCCATGAGGGCTTGACGCCTCACGCCAGCCTCTTCGGCGCATCGTTCATGATTCTCACGGGCTTCCACGGCGCGCACGTCACCCTGGGCATCCTGTGGCTCGTCTCCGTTGCTGTGCTGGTGCGCCTGCACCCCAAGAAGGACCACCGGCCCATTATGGCGTCGATGCTTCCGAAGTTCTTGGGCTTCCTCGCAGGCGTGCCTAAGCGCGAGCCTGGAGCGCCCATCGAGGCCCGCCCCCGCCATCGCCGCTTCATGACCTTTGCGCGCGAGCAAACGCTGGCGCCGCCTCCGCCGGTGTTGGCAAAGGACGCCTCGATTGAGCAGTTCGAAGCGCACCACCTGGCTGAGGAGAAGGTGCTCAACGTTGAGCTCGTCGGTCTTTACTGGCACTTCGTCGATATCGTCTGGGTCGTCATCTTCACCGTGGTGTATCTCTTCCGATGAGCACACAAACGATGAAAATCTGTCCCCAGTGCGGCCATAAGAACCCGGCAGAGGCGCGCTACTGCAACAACTGCGCCTTCCGCTTCCGCGAGGAATTGATACCCCGCCCGGCGGCCCCCGCACCGGCTTCAGCAGCCCATCCGGCTGTTGCCCATGCGCCGGCGGCCCCTGTCGCCCACGGCGCGCATGCGGAGGGCGATGAACACGCCGAGGCCCATAGCGGCTCCCATCATTCGCAGATGTTCTACCTGGGCGTCTTTGCCGCCCTGGCCGTCATCACCATGGTTGAGTTGCTCTTCACGGGCCTGGACAACCAGGTCATCAAGATGGGGGCATTGGTCATTCTTTCAGTTGCCAAGTTCGCCCTGGTGGGCATGTTCTTCATGCACCTCAAAGGCGACAAGAAAATTTTTGCCTTGCTCTTCGTCGGACCGCTCTTTATCGGCGCAGGCGTCTTGCTCTCCCTTGTGGCGCTCTTCAACAACTTCACCCTTAGATAAGGCAGCGCGATGTTTAGACTACGATTGAAATTCCTTGCGGCGGTTGCTCTGGTCAGTATCGTTGCTGTAATCGTTACGGCCTGCGGCGATGACGAGCAGAAGCCGTTCTCCCTTGGCGGTGACTCTCAAGTCGTTGGCTTTACGCCCACGCCAACCGCTCGCTTCCCTAAAGGGCCTGAAGCTTCGCCTGCTCATGAAACGCCCACGGTTGCTCCCACCGGCGGCGGCCCCACAACGCCTCCTCCCACTGGCGGCGGCGGCAACGTTGCTGCCGGACGGCAGGTATTTCTTGGAGCCGGCTGCACGGGTTGCCACACGGTGCAAGGCGTCCCCGGGGCCACAGGCAGCGTTGGCCCCAACCTGACGCGGATCGGCACGGTGGCGGAGACGCGCATCGCAGGGAAGACGGCCGAGCAGTACATCAAGGAATCTATCGAGACCCCTAATGCTTTTGC
>CAMAVV010000016.1 GCA_945861815.1 Thermoflexus hugenholtzii JAD2 | reverse complement strand
GACGTAATATGCGCCGCGCGGGGAGGAGACGACGTTCGGCGGAGGGTTCGGATGCCCGCGCGTCATGTGGCCGGGCTGGGTGATCGACTCGATGCGGATGACTTCAGCGCCAAAATCGCCGGACATCATCGAGGCGAAGGGGCCTGCCCACACGACGGTGATATCGAGAAGGCGGATGCCGTGAAGCGGGAGGCGGGCCACAAGTACCTCTGGCCAACAGATTCGCTCAATAGTAGGAGCCTGATATGGGAGTGTCAAGTGAAGCAGGCGCAGCAAAAAGCAAGCAGCTATCAGAACGCGATTATCCTTCCCTAAGTTCCTGACTTCCTACGTTCCTTCTTCTTGCTCCCTGCTCCTCTTCACCATCTCAAATCTGTGTAATCGGTGGAATCTGTCCTTTCCTGAGGACTCCGTGTGTTGCACCGGAGTGGCTAAATCTTTGTCCTCACCTCTGCCCTTGCCGAGTCGGCACGTCGAGTGCTACAATCTCACACGAATCGAGCGCCTTTAAGCTGGTCCTGCGAGGCTGGCAAGGAAGCTGATATGTACGCCTACGTGGCACAAGCGGGCTCAGCCTGCCCGCATACAATAGAGAACGGTCGAGACCTTCTGCGAGTGTTGCAGGAGGTCTTTTTTTATGCCTGAGAAGGTCATCCTCTCGGCGGATGAGGTCCTGCGAGCCATGCGCCGCATCGCCCATGAGATCGTCGAGCGCAATCGAGGTACCGAAGGTCTCGTCTTTGTGGGCATCATGTCGCGCGGCGTGCCTATCGCCCGGCGTCTTGCGGCGCTCATCAAAGAGTTCGAGGACGCCGACGTTCCCATCGGCTCCCTCGATATCGGCCTCTACCGCGACGACTTATCCCAGGGGCCAAGTCCTCAACTGCGAAAGACAGACATCTCAGTGAGCCTCCAGGGCAAGCGCGTCGTCTTGGTGGACGATGTGCTCTACACCGGGCGGACCATCCGCGCCGCCATGGATGCAGTTATGGACTTTGGCAGGCCGAAGACGGTTCAGCTTGCCGTGCTTGTCGACCGCGGGCATCGCGAACTTCCCATCAGGGCCGACTACGTTGGCAAGAACGTGCCGACTGCGCACCAGGAAGAGGTTCAGGTCAGGCTGAAGGAAACCGACGGCCAGGATCAAGTGGTCATCGTGGAGGCGTCTACTGGTAAAGAGGAATCTGGAGGGAACCGATGACATCCGTAAAGCCCGTCGAACAGGCAAAGCAACATGCTGCCCAAAAGGTTGCGCTCCCGCCGCGTAAGCACGTGCTCGACCTCGACGACTTCTCACCTGAGGAGATATCTCAGATTCTCGAGACTGCCGGCGTCCTAGCTGAAGTCCTCAACCGCCCCATCAGCAAGGTGCCTGCCCTTCGGGGAAAGACGATCCTGACCCTCTTCCTCGAGCCAAGCACCCGTACCCGCGCCTCCTTCGAACGCGCTGCAAAAGCCTTGAGCGCCGACATCATCAATCTCTCAGGAAGCGACAGCAGCGCCAAGAAAGGTGAGTCTCTCATCGACACAGCGCGCACCATGCAGGCCATGGGCGCCAATATCATCATCATGCGCCACTCGATGTCAGGCGCGCCCTATCTCCTCGCCCAGCACACTGACCTGAGCGTCATCAACGCTGGCGATGGCTGGCACGCGCACCCCAGCCAGGCCCTCCTCGACCTCTACACCATGCGCGAGAAATTCGGGAAGGTTGCTGGGCTGAAGGTCGTTATCGTCGGCGATGTGCTTCACAGCCGCGTCGCTCGCTCGAACATCTGGGGCCTGAGGAAGATGGGTGCCGATGTGACGCTCTCCGCGCCGCCGACCCTCCTGCCCGAAGAGACCCTCGAGGCCTACTCCGGAGAGTTGCCTGGACGCCTTTCGATCGAATTCGATTTGGACAAAGCCGTCGAAGGGGCCGATGTGGTGATGGCGCTGCGCATTCAAAGGGAACGCCTCGCCACCGAAGGTTCGATGAATCTTCGCGACTACATCATCGCCTACCAGGTGAACGACGAGCGTATGCACAAGGCCAAGCCGACGGCCATGCTGATGCATCCCGGGCCCATGAACGAAGGCGTCGAAGTGAGCCACGGCCTCGCATATGGCGACCGCTCCCTCGTCGAAACCCAAGTGAAGAACGGCGTCGCGGTGCGCATGGCGCTTCTTTACCGCCTCGTGGGCGCCAGCGGGGTGGCCGCATGAACAAGTCGATTCTCATTCGTGGCGGTCGCGTCATCGATCCGGTCTCTAGCTTGGACGCTAAAGCCGATATCTATATAAAAGAAGGGCGCGTCGAGGCCGTGAAACAAGGCGGAAAGTTCACGGCTCCGGAGGGAACGCCGGTCTTTGATGCAACGGGTCTTGTTGTCTCCCCTGGCTTCGTCGATCTTCACGCCCATCTCCGCGAGCCTGGGCAAGAGCACAAAGAAACTATCGCGACGGGCGCAAAGGCCGCTGCCAAGGGTGGATTCACCACCGTCTGCGCCATGCCGAACACGGTTCCCGCTCAGGACTCCCGCTCCACGATTGAGTTCGTGCAGTCCCGCGCCCAGGGCAGTGCGGCGGTTCGCGTCCTTGTCATCTCTGCCGTCAGCAAAGGCCGGGCAGGCAAGGAACTTGTTGAGATGGCGGAGCTAGCGCGACTTGGAGTGGTGGGCTTTTCCGACGACGGCAGTCCAGTGGGCGATGCCCAGATGATGCGCCACGCTCTCTCCCTCGGGCGCATGCTTGACCTTCCTATCATGGACCATTGTGAGGACACCGACCTCTGCCACGGCGGCGTCATGAACGAAGGGCGTGTTGCGACCCGTCTCGGCCTTCGCGGGATGCCTGGCGCGGGCGAAGAGACGGTGGTCGCGCGCAATCTTATCTTATCGAAGCTCACCGGCGGCCACGTCCACATCTGCCACATGAGCACTGCGGGCTCCGTTGAGCTGGTGCGGCATGCCAAAAGCCAGGGCGTCCGCGTCACTGCTGAAGTGACGCCCCATCACTTGGTGCTTACAGATGACCTTGTCGCCGCTGGGGCCATGTACGACACGAACACAAAAGTGAATCCGCCCCTGCGCACCTTGCGCGACAACGAGGCGCTGGCCCAGGCCTTGCGCGACGGCGTCATCGAAGCTATCGCCACCGACCACGCGCCTCACGCCGCCGAGGACAAGCTCTGCGAGTACGACCAGGCAGCCTTTGGCATCAGCGGCTTTGAGACGGCCTTCGGCAGCGTCATGTCCCTGGTGCACGCCGGCAAGATTGCCCTTCCTCTGCTTATCGACCGCCTTACCCTTGGCCCTGCGCGCATCATCGCCCGCGATAAGGAAGGCATCGGCACACTGCGCGTCGGCGCACCTGGCGACATCGCCGTCCTTGACCCGGATGCTGAGTGGCAGGTCGATGTGAAGTCCTTTCTCTCGAAAGGCAAGAACTCGCCCCTCAACGGCAAGCGGCTCAAGGGGAAAGTCGTCGCGACGGTCTATGGCGGAGCAGTCGTCTATCAAGAACAGAGGCAGGTAACGACCCGTGCCGGATAAGGCCTATCTCATATTGGAAGACGGCGCTATCTTCGAAGGAACGGCCTTTGGCGCGAACGCAGAGGTCGTCGGCGAAGTCGTCTTTAACACCAGCATGACCGGCTATCAGGAGATGCTCACCGACCCTTCCTACGGCGGGCAGATTCTCATGCCCACGTATCCCCTCATTGGGAACTACGGCATCAACGCCGAAGACTTTGAATCGAAGCGAATCCAGGTGCGCGGCTTTGTGGTGCGAGAGGACTGCGAACAGCCGAGCCACTGGCAGAGCCGGCGCACCCTGCACGACTACCTCCTCGCCCAGGGCGTCCCTGGCATCGCCGGTATCGACTCCCGCGCCGTCACTCGGCGTCTGCGCACCCGTGGCGTCATGATGGGCATGGTCACCCATGACGCGCCCGATAAGGCCCTCGCGCGCCTCCAGCGCGCGCCGCGCTATGACAGTACCGACTTCGTCAAACTTGTCACCACGGAGTCTCCCTACGCCTGGGCTGAGCCCGACCTTGCCAAAGGCGATACGTCGCCTCTTTATATCACCGTCGTTGATATGGGCGTGAAGTACAACATCCTCCGCAACCTCCAGTCGCGAGGCTGCCGCGTCCGCGTCGTTCCCGCCGCAACTTCCGCCGAAGACATCCTCGCCACGGAGCCTGATGGCGTCCTCCTCTCCCCTGGCCCTGGCGATCCCGCGCTCCTTGGCTATTCCATCACCGCTGCCAAGGGCATCATCGGCAAGGTCCCTATCTTTGGCATCTGCCTCGGCCATCAGGTCCTTGGGCATGCCTTTGGCGGCACGACCTTCAAGCTGAAGTTCGGCCATCGCGGCGGCAATCACCCGGTGAAAGATATCAAGACTGGCCGGGTCTACATCACGGCGCAGAACCACGGCTACGCGGTGGACGGCGATAAAACGCCCCAAGTTGTTGAGGTCAGCCACATCAACGTGAACGATGGCACCGTTGAAGGCTTGCGCCACAAAGAGTTGCCTGTCATCTCCATCCAGTATCACTCCGAAGCTGCGCCTGGCCCCTTGGACAATGTCGAACTGTTCGATACGTTCTTGGCGATGGTGCGCGCCGACCTCAGCGCATCGCGCCCCAAGAAGAAGAGATAATGATGTCGAAGTCAGCCCCTACATTGCGGAAAGGTGCGACCGAGGAGCAATACCTCTGGTTCCGCAACCTTGCCCAGCGCACCTACGATTGCAAACGCTGCCCGCGCATGGAGCGCCACTCGGCGGTCCTTGGCCCCCTCAACGGCAGGCTTGAGGCGAGGGTGATGGTCGTTGGCGAAGCGCCTGGCCGTTTCGGGTCCGCCGTGACACGCATCCCCTTCCGCGGCGACCGCAGCGGCGAGAACTTCGAGCGCCTGCTCCCCCATGCCGGCCTGCGTCGCGAGGACCTCTTCATCGCAAACGCCGTGCAGTGCAATCCCAAGGACGATCAGGGCCGCAACGATAGGCCCTCGCCCCAAGAGCTTCGCAACTGCTCCGACTACCTCAGGGAACTCCTCGATATCATCCAGCCGCCATATGTCGTCACTCTTGGGCAAAAGGCCCTCGATGCCCTGCGCCTCATTGAACCGCACAAGCTCTCCCTCAAGGACGATGTTGGCGTTGCCATTCCCTGGCGTGGCGTGAAGGTCGTGCCCCTCTATCACCCCAGCGGCCGCGCCCTCGCCAATCGCCCCTTCGAAGAGCAGGCGAAAGACTACACCCGGCTCGAACGTATCTTGAAGGCCGACCCCGGCGGCAAATGGCCTGGCAGGTTCACCGGCGATCTCAAAGGGATGTAACCCAACCGACGATGGAAAAGCCTAAGAAAGTTCTCGTTATCGGCTCCGGGCCCATCGTCATCGGCCAGGCTGCCGAGTTTGACTACGCAGGCGCCCAGGCCTGCAAGGCCCTTCGCGAAGAGGGTGTCACCTCTGTCCTCGTCAACTCCAACCCGGCGACCATCATGACCGATGAAGGCATCGCCGATATCGTCTACATCGAACCCCTCACCGTGCCGGTGCTGGAGCGCATCATCAAGCAAGAACGCCCTGATGGCCTCTTGCCGACCCTCGGCGGGCAGACCGGACTGAATCTCGCCGTTGACCTCGCCGAGGCAGGCATCCTGAAGAAATACAACGTCCGCCTTTTGGGCACGCCCATCGAAAGCATCCAAAAAGCTGAAGACCGCCAGCTCTTTAAGGACATGCTCCTCTCCATCGGCGAGCCGGTCGTTGAAAGTGAAACCGTCACAACTACGGAGCAGGCTAGGGCCGTCGGTAAGCGCATCGGCCTGCCCCTCGTCATTCGCCCGGCCTTCACCCTTGGCGGCACCGGCGGCGGCATCGCCCACACCTGGGAAGAGTACGAGGAGTTTTGCGAAAGCGGTATGTCCGCCAGCCCCATTCATCAGGTGCTTATCGAGAGGAGCCTTGAAGGCTGGAAAGAGATCGAGTACGAAGTCATCCGCGATGGCGCGGACAACTGCATCATCGTCTGCAACATGGAAAACATGGACCCCATGGGCGTGCACACCGGCGATAGCATCGTCGTCGCGCCCAGCCAAACCCTCACCGACCACGAGTACCAGATGCTGCGCTCGGCGAGCATCCGCATCATTCGCGCCCTCGGCATCGAAGGCGGCTGCAACGTCCAGTATGCCCTCTCGCCCCATCCCGCCACTGGCGTCCCTCGCCCCGAGGATGGCCGCGCCTACGCCGTCATCGAAGTGAACCCTCGCGTCAGCAGGTCTTCCGCCCTCGCCAGCAAGGCCACGGGCTACCCCATCGCCCGCGTCTCCACCAAGATCGCCATCGGCAAACGCCTCGACGAGATTCCCAACGCCGTCACCAAGAAGACCGTCGCCGCCTTCGAGCCCGCCCTCGATTACTGCGTCGTCAAGATTCCCCGCTGGCCCTTCGATAAGTTCGCCTATGGTGACCGCCGCATCGGCACGCAGATGAAGGCCACCGGCGAAGTCATGGCCATCGGGCGCACCTTCGAGGCGGCCTTCCAAAAGGCCGTTCGCTCCCTGGAGTTCGGAAAGAAATCCATTCTCTGGGAGGACGCGGCCTGGTTCAAAGACGGCAAACTCGATATGAAGATGCTCCCGCTTCACCCGAACGATCTGCGCCTTTGGGGCCTCCTCGCCGCCCTTCGCCGCAACGTCTCCATCGACCAGTTGTGCAAGATCACCGCCATCGATCCTTGGTTCCTGCAGAAGCTCGCCAATATCGTTGCCTTCGAGCGTCGCCTTCTCTCCGAGCCGCTCACCCCGGAACTCTTGCGTGAGGCAAAGCGCAAAGGCTTCTCTGACGAGGCCATCGGCACCCTGGCCGACCGTCTGGCTGAACAGATACGCACCCTGCGCAAGGACTTGGGCATCATCCCGGTCTTCAAGATGGTGGACACCTGCGCCGCCGAATTCGATGCCGTCACGCCATACTTCTACGGCACCTATGAGCAGGAGAATGAAGCGATTCCCAGTGCTGCTGCCAAGGCCATCGTCATCGGCAGCGGCCCCATTCGCATCGGCCAAGGCATCGAGTTCGACTATTGCAGCGTTCACGCCGCCTGGGCACTCCACGAGGCTGGCGTCCAAAGCATCATGATTAACTCGAACCCCGAAACGGTCTCGACCGACTTCGATAGCAGCGACCGCCTCTACTTCGAAGCCCTCGATGAAGAGCGCGTGCGCGACATCATCGAGAACGAAACCATCGGCAGCGACCCCTCTGCCAGCCCGCCCACCTGTGTGCAGTTCGGCGGACAAACTGCTATCAACCTCGCCATGCCCCTTGCCCGCGCTGGCCTGCCGGCCCTCGGCTCAGGCGCAGAGCCTTTGGACATCGCCTCCAACCGCCAGCGCTTCGAAGACTTCCTCAGCCGCCTCGGCATCCCTGCGCCTCCTGGCGCTGGCATCAGGACCCTGCACGATGCAGTCGTCGTTGCGAACCGCATCGGCTTTCCGGTCCTCGTGCGCCCCAGCTACGTTCTCGGCGGCCGCGCCATGGAGATCGTCCACAACGAAAGCGAGCTGGCCAAGTACATGGGCATGGCTGAAGAGGTCAGCGGCGGCCACCCCATCCTTATCGATAAGTATCTCCAGGGGAAAGAAGTCGAAGTCGATGCCGTCAGCGATGGTGAGAGCGTCCTCATTCCAGGCATCATGGAGCACATCGAGCGCGCGGGCGTCCACAGCGGCGACGCCATGTGCGTCTACCCCGGCATCACTCTCACCGATGCTGAAGTGAACACCATGGTCGACTACACCCACCGCATCGGCAAGGCCCTTGGCTTCAAAGGCATTCTCAACGTCCAATTCATCATTATGCCGGGCAAAGGCACAGAGCCCTCCCAGGTCTACGTCATCGAAGTGAACCCGCGCTCCAGCCGCACCGTCCCCTTCATCTCCAAGGTCACCGGCATCCCCTTGGTGAAGGTCGCGACGAACGTCATGCTTGGCAAGAGCATCATCCAGCAAGGCTACAAGCCGGGGCTTCAAAAGAAAAAGCCCCTGGTCGCCATCAAAGCGCCCGTCTTCTCCATGCAGAAGCTCTCCGGCGTCGATACCTATCTTGGCCCCGAGATGAAGTCCACCGGTGAGGTGATGGGCGTCGATACCACCTTCGAAGCGGCCCTTGTGAAGGCCATCCTGGCCGCCGGCCTGATGCTGCCCGCCGAAGGCGGCATCCTCCTCAGCCTCGCCGACCGCGACAAAATAGAAGCGATGCCGATGATTCGGAAGCTCGCTGCCCTTGGCTATATGCTCTACGCCACTGAGGGGACCGCTGCTGCGATTGAGGCGGCTGGGCTGAAAGCCACGCTCATCACCAAGAAGCTTGGCGAAGGCCACCCCAACGTCGTCGACGTCATTCGCGATGGCACCGTGCGCGCCGTCATCAACACCATCTCCAGCGGCGCCGCTCCCATGCGCGATGGCTTCCACATCCGCCGCGCTGCCGTCGAGCGCCGCGTTCCCTGCTTCACATCCCTGGACACGGCGGAGGCGGCCCTCAAAGCCGTCATCGGTGGCGCGAAGGGCTATAGCGTCAAGCCGCTGCGCGACTATCTCGCTCCTGCGAAGTAACCGTCTCTAGCGCTTCGCCAAGTCTTGGAGGAACGATTCGCTCCAGGCGACTGCGTTATTCGTCCGCACGTCTTTATACAAGGCTTCCCACCGCTCGCGCCGCTCTTTGCTCGTCATCGTCAGCGCTTGATGGATGGCGGCGGCCGTCCCTTCGATATCGTGCGGGTTCACGATGATCGCCTCTTTCATCGTCTCCGCTGCGCCGCAGAATCGCGAGAGCACCAGCACGCCGGGCCGCTCTTTGCTCTGGGAGGCCACGAACTCCTTCGCCACAAGGTTCATCCCGTCGCGCAAGGGGGTCACCAGGCACACATCGGCCTCCCGGTAGAAATGCGCGAGCTCCCGCTGGTTGTAGGAACGGTAGTGATACTCGATGGGTGACCATCCCTTTTCGGAGAACCTGCCGTTGATGCGTCCCACCAGTTGGTCCACCATCTCCCGCTCCTTCGCATACTCCGGCACCCGCGCCCGCGATGGGGCGGAGATGTGAAGCATCGTCACGTTGCCGCGAAGCGAGGGCCGGTGCTCCAGCATATGCTCGAAGGTCAGCAGCCGCTCGGGGATGCCTTTCGTGTAATCCAGGCGGTCCACGGCGATGATGATTTTTTCTTTCCGCGGTTGCCGCTTCCCGCCTTTGGCAAGCTCTATCTCGGCCTCTTCGCCCCAGGCCTTGAACGCCTCAGCGTCCGTGCCGATGGGGTAGACGCCCACGCGCACAGATGCTTTCCCTGAGGAAAAAACGTTGTCTGTGATCTTCCCGCCTACCTCTGCCGCCATCGAATCCAGGAGGTCTTGCGCGTAGCGGTGGATGTGCACGCCGACGAGGTCGTACTGCAGCAGCTCCTCGAGGAGCTGCTTGGCCCAGGGAAGGATGCCGAAGACTTCGGCTGGAGGGAAGGGCGTGTGAAGGAAGAACCCGATTTTCCCCTTCCATCCCAGCTTCCGCAGCTCAGCGCCTAGTGGGATAAGGTGATAGTCCTGTGCCCAGACAAGGTCTCCCTCCTGTAAGAGGGAAAAAAGCGCCTCGGCATAGCGTTTGTTGACGCGTTGATAGGCGCGAAAAGCGTCGTGGCGGACAACGACGCGCTCAGGAAAACTGTGCAGCAATGGCCACAGCGTTCGATTGGAAAAGATGGCGTAGAAGAGATTGAGCGCCTCCGGTGTGAGGTCGATCGTCGCAAGCTGGAGATTGCCGATGTTCGTGATCTTCGGCCTCTCCGCAGGCTTCGCTGTGCTCGAACCGCTCCACCCGAACCACAGGCCGCCTCGCTTGTCCATCGCCGCTCGCACCGCGCTCACGAGGCCGCCCACGCTTTGCGAGCGCCGTTCGTCCTCTGTCTTCGGCAACGTGATCGTCGGCACGCGGTTCGATGCGAGCACAAGGCGGCCAGGCTGGCTCATGCGCGAACCCCCTCGCTCTCACCGGGCAGAGGTCGTGGGATGCGGTCTTGCGCCCGGCAGGCAGCAGATACGATACAAGCGGCGGCGCACCTTGGCAATGCGCGAGATGGCTGGAGTCTATTCAGGGAGTGAGACCGCAGGCATTCCCGCCACTTCCTTCTCAGGTGTCTTCATCCCCATCCGCATCGGGAGAGAGGGAGGGGGTAGGTCGTCTGGTGGCACAGGCCTAATAGAGGGCCGAGAGCGGAGGAATCTCCATCGTTCCCATCGCCTTCGCCAGCTCCTGCGGCGACCACATGCCATCCTTATAGACGTGCTTCGTGATCGTCAGCGGCTGGAAGAGGCCTACGTGGCCTCCCTGGACAAAGAAGTACTGGCCGTTGATGTTCGCGGCCTCCTCTGTGCAAAGCGCCGCCGCGCAGATCGCCACGTTTTCCGGGTCCTGCACCACGCGCATCATGCGCTCCACTTGCGCGGTGTCCGTCCCATGGCCCTTCGCCCGTGACATGCTCTCGGTGACCATCCGCGTGTTCGCGGCCGCGGGGTTCACGCCGTTGACCGTGATGCCGAACGGCGCCAGGTCCCGGCTCACCACGTTCGTGAAGCCGAAGATGCCTCCCTTGCCTGCGCCATAGGGCGCCGCCCCTTGGCTCCCGATGAGCCCGGCCCGAGAGACTAAGTTCACGATGCGTCCCCATTTCTGGTTCTTCATATAGGTGCAGGCGTGGCGCGTGCAGTTGAACGTGCCGAAGATGTGCACGCCGACCACCGCCGCGAATGTCTCCGGCGTCAGCTCGTAGATTGGCGCGCCGGCCGTCGTTCCTGCGTTGTTCACCAGGATATCGATTTTCCCGAAGCTCTTCACCGCCGTCTCGATGATGCGCCGTGAGGCTTCGAAGTCGGCCACGTTATCGTAATTGGCTATAGCCTTGCCGCCTTTGGCCTTGATCTCCGAGACGACCTGGTCGGCAGGCGACTTGTCGCTCCCGCTCCCTTGCGTCGATGAGCCAAGGTCGTTCACAACAACGGCCGCCCCCATGTCGGACAGCTTGTGAGCGATCGCCCGTCCGATCCCTCTGCCCGAACCGGTAACGACTGCGACGCGTCCATCTAATCGGCCAGCCATCATTACGCCTCCGTGCCTCTGTTTGCTAGTTGCTTTCGAAATAGCGGCGAGGGTTCTCCACCAGCATCGTCCTCACCGCCTGCTCGCTCACGCCCGCCTTCTTCAGCGAAGGAACAAAGTCCTCGATAAGGTACGTGTACCGCCGCTTGCGCAGCTGCTCGGGGCTGCGCTGGACTCGCGATGGGGGGCCGTGCATGCAGCCGACGTTGTCATGGGAGAGCACGATCTGGTTCGCATACCCAAGGGCGATGAGCCCGGCCAGTGTCCCCATCTTTTCCTCGTCCGTCGAGTGCTGCTCGTAGCCGATGCGGTCGAAGCCCAGGAACGTCTTTCGCTTTAGCATCTTCAGGTGATACGAAAGGTTCGCGTTATCGCTGCAGTGGCCGATGATGACGTGCTGCGGGTTCACGCCCTCCCCTTCGAATATCTCCAGCTGTTCAGGGCCCATGGAGCCTTCGGTGGTGTGCGTCGTGACCGGGACGCCTGTTGCCTTTGATGCCCGAGCCGCCGCCTGGAGCGCCTTCTTCTCCCCGTCGGTGATCTTCCCCGCGCTCGTCGCGCATTTGATAACGCCTGGCTTGATCTTCCTGGGGCCCACGCCCTGCGTGATCTCCTTGACGTAGATGTCGCTCAGCTCTTCCATCGTCCGCATGCGGAAGTGCGTCGGATATCCCGCGAACGGGCCCGACTCGTGATAGACGCCGGTGGAGCAGATGATGTTGATGCCCGACTTTTCCGCCACGTCGGCCATGAAGTTCACATTGCGGCCGATCTCCATGGGGATCGGGTCGATGATGGTCGAGATGCCGGCGGCCTTCAGGCGCTTCATCTCGCCGATGGCCTTCAGCAGCTCGTTCTCGTAATCGAAGTGCACGGTGCTGTCGTACTCCACGCCCATCGCGGAGGCGATGAGGTGTTCATGGGTGAGCGTGGCCCCAAGGTCGGCTGAAGAGATGGGCCCAAGGACGGTGTTGACGCGCGTCGTCGGCATGTTGTGGTTCCCCTTACCCGTGGCAAGGCGAGGCTGTGGGCGGAACCATACCACGGGAGGACGGCGGCTGCAAAGGGGCCTCGATTACCCTATTTGCGCAGGCGCGGGTCGAAGTGGTCGCGCAGCGAGTCGCCCAGCAGGTTGAAGCTGAAGACGATCATCGTCAGCACCAGGCCTGGGAAGACGGCGTTCCACGGGGCCTTCTCCACGTTCGTCAGCGTCTGGCCGGAGAGCATGCCGCCCAGTGAGGGATGCGGCGGCGGGATGCCCAGGCCAAGGAAGCTGAGGGACGACTCGATGATGATGGCCGAGCCAAGACCGGATGTGACAAGGATCATGACCGGGGCAAAGGTCTGCGGCGCGATATGGCGGATCATGATGCGGAAGTCTGTCGCGCCGATCGCTCGCGCCGCCTGAACGTACTCCGCGTTGCGGTTCGCAAGCGTCACCGCGCGCACCACGCGTGCCGTTCCCGGGATCTGGATGAGCAGGATCGGGACCGCGACTTTCTCAAGGGTGAACACCGGCAGCCGGGTGAAAGGCCTGTCGTCGAGTAGCCCTATGAGCAAGATAAGGACGATGCCGATGAAGATGCTCGTGGAGACGAGCGTGCTTATTGCCGCGCCTGCCTCTCGTTCATTGACGAAGGCCAAGCCGACGACGGTAGCGCCCATGGCGATGATGATGCCGAAGAGGATCCAGGCGTTTGGATGCCAGGCCGATGTGCCAAGGACGGAGACAAGCGCAAGAGCGAGCACAAGGGTCGGGAATGCCAGCTTTGCTTCGACGATGCGCTGCAGCACTGCGTCTACCCATGAGCCGTAGTAGCCGCTCACGATGCCCATAAAGTAGCCGATTAACGCGCCCGAGGCCACGCCGAACATCGCGATGCGTAGCGAAGGCTTGAGGCCGACGATGATGCGGCTGAGGTTGTCTCGCCCAAGGTGGTCTGTCCCGAGGTAGAAGCCCTTGATCCATTCAGGTTTGTGGAAGAGCGACCTGGCGTGAATCTCAAGCGGATCCTCCGGCTTTATCCAGGGGCCCGTGATTGCGACGATGATTGCGATTAGGATGACGACGAAGCCGATCGCGCCGATCGGCTGGCGGCGGGCAAATTTCATTGACCCTGTGAAGCTGCTGCTCAAGACTGCGATGATTGGATTCTGCTCATCGCGCAGAACGACTTTGGATTGTGTTGTCATCGAGCTGTTTTCGCTGCCTTAGGTGGGATGTGTGCTAACCGTAGCGGATGCGTGGGTCGAGCCACGCGTACATCAGGTCGATGATAAGGTTGACGCCCAAGATGATGAGCGCGAAGAGCAGGACCAAGCCTTGCACCATCGGATAGTCGCGGAAATTGATCGAGTCGATCATCGCTGTGCCTAAGCCCGGCAGGTTCCAGATGCGCTCCATGATGACCGTGCCGCCCATCAGCGTCGCATATTGCAAGCCGACGATGGTGATAACAGGCAAGATCGCGTTTTTCAGCGCATGGCGGGTCATCACCGTGCGTTCCTGCAAACCCTTGGCCCATGCCGTGCGGATGTAGTCCTGGCGCAGCACCTCAAGCAGCGTCGACCGCGTCATACGCGAGACAACGGCCGATAAGGCGTAGCCCAGCGCCAAGCAAGCCCAAATCACCTGCTGGATATTGTTCCACGGACTAACCCATAGCTCTGAATAGCCGAGAGGCGGGATCCAGTTGAAGAACACGACCATGGTAAGCAGCATCAGCGCGCCGACCCAGAACGTTGGCATCGCGAGGCCGCCGATGCTGATGAACCGCGCCACATAGTCGATCGGCGTGTTCTGGCGCATCGCCATCAATATCCCCAGGGGCAGCGCGATGGAGATGGAGATGATGACCGTCAGGTTCACCATCTCGAACGTCAGGGGGAAGCGGTTGGTGATCTCTTCCCAGACCGATGTCTGGGAGCGGAGCGACTGTCCCCAGTCGCCGGTGAAGACGCCGCTCACCCAGTTCCAATACTGGACAACGAGCGAGTCATTCAGGCCAAGCTGGTCTCGTAGTTTCTCAAGCTGTATAGGGTCAACAGTGCCCGTGCCGTCCGGGCCGACAAGAATCATCAGCGCAACATCTCCCGGCACGACGCGCATGATAAGAAAGATGCCGGCGGAGACGAGAAAAAGGACCGGTATGAATTGGAGGAGCCGTCGTACGATGTATCGCTGCATTTGTCACCCAATCACAAGGCTGAAATCAGGCTTACATATCTGGCGGCGGCGACAGATTGGGCGCAAGTCTAGCATGGGGCATAGGGTGTGTCAATAAGACGAGCGAGGGTCTGTTGCGATAGATAAAGCAGCAGGCGTTCAGTCGTTAACCCAGGCGCACTGCCAGTGGCGTGAACGCCTCTCGCCCCGCATAGACCGCCCGCGCTCCCAGCGACTCCTCGATGCGAAGGAGGCGGTTGTACTTCGCCACCCGCTCGCTCCGCGCAGGGGCCCCCGTCTTGATCTGCCCCGTGCCGCTCGCCACTGCCAGGTCGGCGATGGTCGTGTCCTCCGTCTCCCCGGACCGGTGGCTGATGACCGCGGTAAAGCCGGCCTTCCGCGCCATCGCGATAGCGTCCAGCGTCTCCGTCAGCGTCCCGATCTGGTTCAGCTTGATCAGGATGGAGTTGCTGCTCTTCTCCTTGATGCCCCGGCCCAGCCGAGTGATGTTCGTAACATACAGATCGTCCCCCACCAGCTGAATGCGTTTGCCCAAGGTTGCGGTCAGACGTTTCCACCCTGCCCAATCGTCCTCGTGAAGCCCGTCTTCGATGCTGGCGATGGGGTAGCTGCTCCGCCACTTCTCAAAGAAGGCCACCATCCCCTTTGAATCGAGAGTCACGCTCTCTTTCGCCAGTGTGTACCTGCCGCCGTTGTACAGCTCGCTTGAAGCGGCGTCTATCGCCAGGACCATGTCTTTCCCAGGCGTGTACCCGGCC
>CAMAVV010000015.1 GCA_945861815.1 Thermoflexus hugenholtzii JAD2 | reverse complement strand
ACAGCCTAGCCACCTGGGCCAAGTATTCACGGTCATGAGCAAAGTCTCCCCAAACTACCTTGTCGCCTCTCCCCCCACCTGGCAGGCCTTTCTTTCCCTCTATTGTGTAAGTAGGGTCCAAGCTTAAGAAATGGTAACTATGCCATCATCATATAAGGACGCTAGGGGGCAACGGGTCAAAGAAGCTCACAAATTGGGGAAGGATGAAGTTACGCACGCAGTTGTGTACGATGCCGAGACTTCCCATCCGAACCATACCGCCGCTTGGCCCAATTACCGGCAGCACTACCTCAAAGGAGACTCGTGGATAGAACTCTACTTTAGGGTCGAGGTTGGCGGGAATCCACGCGAATACGTCGCCGTGGTTAGTGCTGCCGGTGGCAAGAACTTTGATTCCCGGGGCGATATTGGCTCGGTCGATGTGAATATTAACCTTCGTGCCCCGGAAAACCCTGTGCTTATCGATACGGTTGACCTCGTCCAGCAAAGCGAGCGGGTCAGTCCGCGCCTGGTCCCGGTTCCCTCTTTGATAAGGTTGTACTGCATCCACGACTTTCCTTACGGCGGGCCGAATGGAGGCTCTGACGTATTGAATTTGGGAGTCGATGAAGGAGTCATTGCGAACCAAACTGATGGGAAAACTCGTCGTACGCTCCGCTCTGTCCAAGTCGCGAGGACTCAAGCTAGCCGGAAACTCAGCAAGGGCGTAGATGATGTGGTCCATGGCCGAGCGAACTTGATAACTAAACTCTCCGATAGCGATGCCGAAATCAAGAAATGGCGGCGTGAGAGAGCTAAGGCTACATTCGTAGAACGTCTTATCCGCATTGAGCTTACAGACCATGCTTGTTGGATTGAGCGCCTCGTATTTGATGAGGTACTCATCAATGGTTTTCAGGTGCTTTTCTGCCCACTTGAGCTTGAAGATAGGCCCTTCAATGGGATGCGTTTCACGCCAGAGTTCAATAGGCATGCGCTATACTCCTCGTATGAAGGACAAGAAGATGCAAGAGACATCCAAGGGCCACGAGATTCCCGTCCCAACATGGGGGCAGGTCATGGGCGACCTCAAAAAGGCCGCAGAGCCTATGAAGCCCGTCAAACCGCTAGCTCGCCTTCGCCGCCCGAAGAAGTAGCGTCTCGAACATCGCCCCTCCGTCGCGCTCGTTATACCGCCAAGCATATTCGTTCAGGTAGCCCTGAAGATGCTTAGCAGAGACGGAGTGGTACACGCCGCCGATGCCCCGCTTGGTCAGCGACCAAAAGCCTTCCATTGTGTTCGTATGCGCGTCCCCGCTCACGTAGACCATCTCGGAGTGGTTGACTCTCTCATGCCCGTATCCCTCACGCTTCAGGGAGTTGTAGGAGCGGAGTTCGTCGGTGTAGATAGTCGAGGCGGGAATGACATGCTTTTTCACATGAGGAAGCAACGTCACCTTCTTGACGTTAGGGACTGTCACGGCAAGCACTCTGCCCCTTCTCTGCACCATACCAAACACCGCGACCTTGTGAGAAGTAGGCCCAGGGCGTCCGCGTGGCGTTCCGCGTCTCCGTCCACCAATGTAAGTTTCGTCAGCTTCGACAGCCCCCGCCAGCGGCCTGTCATCCTGAAACATGAGTTGATTGCGAATCAGGAAGGCCATGCGCCACGCCGTTTTGTACGTGACGCCCAACTCTCTTTCAAGTTGCTTGGCGGAGATGCCGCACCGTGTGCTAGACATCAGGTACATGGCGTAGAACCAGAGGTGAAGCGATGTAGACGACTTCTCGAAAATAGTGCCGACCAAAGGATGCAGATGATGACCACAAGAGATGCACGTCCAGGAAGCCTTCAACTGCGGCGAATCATAGCGTCGAAAGGTTCGCTCCTGCTTGCACTTAGGACAGAAGGCATGCTCCCCATCAGGCGAGCAGCGTTGCCGCCAGAGCCATTCAAGGCAAGTGGCATCGTCTGGAAACTTCTTCATGAACTCCATGAGGGAGCATGTAGAATCCGAGGAAGCGGCTCGTATTGGAACGGTTCTGTTGACTGGTGGCATATCTGTTCTCCTTCGATGTCAACAGAGTACTACACCTGATTTATAATGTCAAGGGATAGTTACCTTGATCAATATCGAAGCCAACTGGTCCCCAGCTCCTATGCCGGCGGCTTGCTGAGCTTTGTAGGCAGCCCATCGCCAGCCTTTGCCTGGTCTGCCCCAGTTAATGTTTGGGCAGTTCGTATTTTACAGGATGGATTCAAAGGGCTGACGGCAGCGGCGATTTGGCCAGGAACGTTATTGTGGGCACCTTGGTGGGAGAGTCTGAATCATGAAGGAGATGGGAATCGCCTGTCCAAATTTAGGTGGGTCAGGGCAATCGTTGCCTGCAGCCCTATCCGGATTTGAATCTGGGGCTTCTCAAAGTAGCCTGCACAAATTTAAGTGGGTCAGAGCACTTTCTTTGTCGGTTCCGTTGTAGTCTCATGATCTCCGCCTTGTTCGCCGTGCATGCCTGGGGCCGTGGGGCTCTGAGCGACTGGCCCCACTCGCAAATTGCCATCACTGCCGCTGTCCCCCTCTTTTGCCTTTGGCGCTAGGCGCATTAGCTCGTCGGCAGATGGCATCCCCGATAGAATTTCTTGCCAGAACCCCGCCGGAAGTTCTGAGCGACGTGGTGCGATCGGTTCCGCTCTGGCTGATGGCGGAACCTGCACTAGGGCTTCTTGACTTGGAGTCGCCTCACGGCTAGCCGTGAGAGCCCTGGCAATCGTATCGACGATCTTCGTGACTTCGCCCGACTTGAAGAGTTCCTTGACAGCATCTGGCCATCGCCCCTTATTCAGATATTCGGCACAGGAAAGCACCAGCGCCAGGCCTTCACCAAGGATGTCCAGTTCTGAGCGATGGCGCTTCTGTATGCGCTCCAGGTACCGTTCCGCCCATTCACGGCGAAGCTGAGGGCTCTCCGTGATTTCTTTGAGGAGGATATCATCCAGGGACGGCTTGGACGGTGTGGGCAGCTTGATGCCGAAGTGAGCGGCCAACACCTGCCGCCCGAGATCAGGGTCATCTTTGATGTGCTGCGCTGCTGCGTCAAGGATCTTGTCCTTGAGTGTTTTCATCGTCGGTGAGCGAGTATCTCCTTTCCCTTGAGCAACCCGCTTCCGTCGCGATCGCCAGCTCCGTAAGCGCGGGGATTGTGCCTCGCGTCCGCCGCCGTCCAGTGCCGCCGGAGCCTTCCCCCGCGGCGGCGGCTCACGGGTCCCGCGCTCGCTCAGGACGGTATGGACGGTCCTACTTGAACGGTGCAGTTGCGCCGCGATGGCATGGATGCTTAAGCCCTCTGCCCGTAGTCGGCACATCAGTGCGCGCTCCGCCACCGTGGTGTGTGTAAAGGAGCCTGAAAAGTGTGTCTCTTGTTTCCGTTCCGTGTGGTCTTGTTTCCCTTGGCGTGTACTTTGTTTACTTCGGCGTTTACTTGCGCAGGCAAACCAATTGGTCAATGCGGCGAATATGGTCTTAAGCACTGAGAGTCTCCGTTCAGTGAGACAGCGTGAACGTCTGGGTACGAACGAAATGGGTTGACGGGCTTCGAGACGGGTGTTGAAGCCCGACGCAGGAGAGGAGCTTTCGCTCCTCTCCTGCGACCAGCTACTCCTGGTCTTCGTCGTCATCGGTGGGGATCGCAATGGCCGCATTGCAGTGGGGGCAGGTGATCTCATCTTCCTCCACGTCATCGTCGATGACGATGACTGACCTCTCGCACTCCGCGCACGCCAGTTTCAAGAGAATTTCCATGACTATCGGTCCTCCTTTCTTTTTTGAGCCGGGCCAGCGAAGCATTTGTCGGCGCTGCCTCCTGAGGCGATTTCGTTGCGGCGCGAATGCGCTTCGCGATCAAGCGCGCAAGGAGTCGAAGGCCTGGGTGGCAAGCGTCTCGCCTGTGTTTCACGGGCTCCATTTCTGTATCATGAGATTCAGTACAACTAACAGCAAGATGTTTTACGATATGCTATAAAGTGGGTGTTCCATGTGATATAATGGTGAACAATAAGCTAGTTCCAAATGATAGGAGGGCAGATCAATGCCACGGGTCACCCCGGAAGGAAAGAAGAACGAATGGATCGCGGCGTCGCGGGATGGGAAGACAGCTCAGGAGATAGCAAAGGAGCACCGTGCCGATCCAAGGACCGTGGGACGGGCCCTGAAGAGCCATCGGGAACGGGAGCTCCAGAAAGAGGCGCAAGTCACCATGCGCCAGGAGGCACTCCGCAAGCACCAGGAGGCGCTGCTCACCTTCCTCAGTCGGATCCGCGACAGCCTCGGACCTGCTTCGCAGGGCCTAAGGCTCCCCGGATCACTGCATGAAACGCCAGACCGAACATCGCTTGCTGCCGGATCAGTCAAGGGACTCTCTCAGCCGACCGCGAAGGTCACATTGGATCTCGAGCAGGATGTTTGGTGGGAGCTCCTTCGGCAGCATCTCGGAAAAGATGGGGTCATGACAGCGCTCCGGGCATGGAAACAGGCACTGATCGGCGAGGTGCGAGCCCGCCTTGAGCTCCGCGCGCATATCGTGCGTACCATTACGCAGAGGGCGAATGGATGGCCTGGGTTGGTCATTGGACTCGATCCAGCTAAGCCGAATTCCATCACCCAACTTGCGGTAAGACAGATCGAAGACGCAGTTGTGGACAAAGTACTGGGCCAAGTAGCGTCTCTACCCAAGGTTACCGTCCAGGATGACGGCCACTTCTATGTGAATCTCAAAGAGCCCCTCGCTGGTCACGTCAAGAGCATGACACGGGAGGTCAAGGAGACCCTCAAAAAGTTGCCTCAAATCCTCACGAGAGGGGAAGAGGCTAGACTCTACGAGCGAAAATATACGGCTACGGTCAAGACGGCGGAGCAGGCGAAGTCTGCCATCGACATCCTGCGAGCGGGCTTTCACGTGCCGGGCACCTGCCAAGCATGCAGGGGATAAAGGAGACAGAGCATGAACGGAACCCACCCAAAGCGCGTTGCCATCTACGCGCGCGTATCGTCATCGGCACAAGACACGGAACTGTCCCTCGGTGCCCAACTGCGAGCCCTCCGTGACTACGCCCACCAGCACGGCTATATCGTCGAACGGGAATTCGTCGATGAGGCGGAAAGCGGGCGCAGTGCAGACCGGCCAGCGTTCCGCGACATGGTGAGCCTCGCTAAGGTGAAGGCCCCGCCGTTTCAAGCGATTCTCGTGTGGAAGCTCAACCGATTCGCTCGGAGCCGCATGGACTCGATCACCTATAAGACCCTGCTCCGCAGCAAGGGGATCGAGGTCATTTCCATCAACGAGCCCGTAGACGACTCGCCTACGGGCCGTCTGATCGAAGGCGTGATCGAATCCATTGACGAGTTTTACAGCGCCAATCCGGGGCAGGATATCAAGCGGGGCATGCGGGAGAACGCCTCCCGAGGTTACTTCAATGGGAGCCGTCCGCCGTTCGGCTTGCGGAGGGTAACCGTCCATGAGGGAGGACGGTTACGCCAACATCTGGAGCCTGAGCCTGACGGGACTCCCGTTGTGGAGCTTGTGCGCAGGATGTTCGGGATGGCGGCCAGCGGCATGGGCTGTAAGGCCATCGCGGAGAGGCTCAACGTCGAAGGAGCCCGTACCGGTACCGGTCAGCGATGGGGTGCAACGACAGTCTATAAGGTGCTGACGAATGAGGCCTACAAAGGGACGCTGGTTTGGGGCGGGAGGGCTGGCTACCCCGCAGCACGGAGCGGCACGCCGCCCGTTCGGGTAGAGAACGCCTGGCCTGCACTTGTGGATCCGGACTTGTTCGGCACCGTCCAGGAAAGGATGGCGGCACGAGGGCCAAAGATCGTCCACCCACGGACCGTGAACAGCCGGTACCTGCTAACGGGCTTCTGCTTCTGCGCGTGCGGGCGTGCGATGACCGGTCAAAGCGCGAAGTCAGGGAGGCACTTCTATTACGGCTGCTCACGAGCTGTGAAGCAAGGGAGGGCGGGCTGTGACGCTCGCCGTCTTCCCAAGGACAAACTCGAGCACTTCGTCATCGGGAAGATCCGTGAGCGGGTGCTGACGAAACAAAACCTGCTGGTGCTGGTCGAGCTGGTCAATGAGGAGTTGGAGGCTACTGGGAATGAATCGAGAGACCGGCTTGCAACCATAGACGCTGAGATCCGAGAAGTCGATGGACGCCTCACACGGCTCTACGAGGTGTTGGAGACGAGAGCACTTGTGCTCGACGATGTTGCCCCGCGCATCAAAGATCTACGCCTCCAACTCGACGCGTTGCGAAAGACACGGCTTCAATCAGAGGCGGACGCGGTGCTCCAAGGCGTGCAGCAGGTCGATGCTATGACCGTGAGACGCCATGCCGAGGAATTGACGCAGCTCCTCGATGAGGCAGAGGTGTCAGAGCGGAAGACCTTTCTCCGATCGTTCGTGAAGCGTGTCGAGGTTGAAGCGGGCCAAATCACCCTTCACTACACGCTTCCGCTGCCAACCAGTAGCGGCAAGCTCAGGAAAGCGGAGGTTCTGCCTATTGTAATAACTGGTGGACCCGAGGAGATTCGAACTCCTGACCTCCCGGATGCAAACCGGGCGCTATACCACTAAGCTACGGGCCCACGATTACTAACTGCCAAACCTGTGGAGAACTCCTGACCTGTCCGATGCGGAATCGGACCGCTATACCACTGAGCCACAGGCCAACGAACAACCGATATATTGTGCTGGAATCGGTGCGCTAGTTCAAGCGCTGGAAGAGGGTCGCGACGCCCTGGCCGCCGCCGACGCACATCGTGACAAGGGCAAACTCGCCGCCGGTGCGCTCCAACTCCTCCATCGCCTTCACCGTCATGATGGCGCCTGTTGCGCCGACGGGATGGCCGAGGGAGATGCCACTGCCGTTGATGTTCGTCTTCTCGATATCCAGCCCGAGTTCGCGGATGCAATAGGCGGCCTGTGCGGCGAAGGCTTCGTTTAACTCGATCACGTCGATATCTTTGACGGACATCCCAGTCTTCTTTAGAAGCTTGCGCACCGCTGGCACGGGGCCAGTCCCCATCTCGCTTGGGTCTACTCCGGCGACGGCGCGGGCATACCAGCGCAGGCGGGGCTTCAGGCCGAGGCTCTTTGCCTTGGCGGCAGACATCATCACCACTGCTGCCGCGCCATCGTTCAGGCCTGAGGCGTTGCCGGCGGTGACGGTGCCGCCCTTCTTAAAGGCAGGCTGCAGCTTTGTGAGTCCTTCGAGCGTTGTGTCTGGACGGATGTGCTCGTCGGTGTCGATAATCTTCGGGTCGCCTTTTCTTTGGGGAATCGCAATGGGCACGATCTGATGTTTGAAGCGCCCTTCTTTGACAGCGCGACCGGCGCGCTGCTGGCTTAGCACTGAAAGCTTGTCTTGCTCTTCACGGCTCACCTCATAGCGTGAGGCAACATTCTCGGCAGTAACGCCCATGTGGTAGTGGTTCACGGGGCAGTTGAGGACGCCGATCATGCCGTCCTTGAGCGTGGCATCGCCCAGGCGGAGGCCATCCCAACGAGCCTGGTAGGGGATAAGGTAGGGCGTTTGGCTCATGTTCTCTGTCCCCACGCCTACGACGACCTCAGCCTCGCCCGTCATGATGAGCTGCGCCCCAAAGTTAATGGCTTCAAGGCCAGAAGAGCACCAGCGGTTGATGGTGAAGGCGGGGACTTCTTTCGGTACGCCACCATTGAGGGCCGAAAGGCGCGCGGTGTAGCTATCGTTGTTCAACTGGAGCACGTTGCCAACGGCGACTTCGTCTACCGTTGCCGGGTCAACGTTGGAGCGCTTGAGCGCCTCTTTGATCGCGACGCCTCCCAGGTCAGCAGCGGAGAAGTCCTTGAAGCCGCCGCCGAATCGGCCGATCGCTGTGCGCACGCCGTTGATGATGACGGGTTTATCCATGGGAGGGCCTTTCTCGAGGGGAGATTGGGCATGTTCATTGTCTTGCATCGGTCTCCTGGGTGTCAAGAAAGACATCAGATGCAGGCGGGCATATTGAGCCGCGCCGCGTGATGCGGTATACTAGCAAGTGCTTTGGTGGTTAGAGCGGTGTGGACCCACCCGTTCCCATCCCGAACACGGAAGTGAAACGCACCAGCGCAGACGATACTAGGGACGGAAGTCTCTGCGGAAAATATGCCACTGCCAGGGCACTTTAAAGGCTCAGCATTTGCTGGGCCTTTCGTTTTTACCGCACCTTGCACTTTGCAAGCCCTTTTCTGACTAATACGTATTTCGTCGTTTGTCTTGCATCCATGCAAACACCCATTTCGTATGGTTGTGTACAAGCATTTATCTTCTGTCGCCACCTTTACACCCGGTATGGTGTAATCTATAATGCTTGTAATCTGGTGAAGAAAGCTGACTGCTATGGTCACGAAACCACCGCCTGATGACGGCGCCCAGATGGACCGACTGCTCGACGAAGCTGATCGCACCTTCACGTCCCTTGAACGCGGCCAGGTTGTCGATGGCGTCATTATGAAGGTCGATAAAGACGGCCTTCTGGTGAATGTCGGTCAGAAGACCGAAGGGATTGTTCCCAGCCGCGAGATGCGGAGCATCCCCATGGATGCTTGGGACCAGTTCAAGCCCGGCGGCAAGATCGTCGTGACCGTCATCCGCCCCGAATCTGAAGAGGGGCATGCCATTCTCTCCCTTGACCGGGCTGCTGGCGAGGTTGGCTGGCGCAAACTCCAGGAATACGCAGATGCCGGCACAGCCATAGAAGGCCAGGTCATCGGCCACAACCGCGGCGGAGCCGTTGTCATGGTTGAGGGCGTGCAGGGTTTCATCCCGCTCTCACAACTCTCCTCCATTCCCCGTGCGCCGGCAGGCAGCACGGAAGTGCCTGAGCTTGCCGGACTTGTTGGCAAGAAACTGCACCTCAAAGTCATCGAGGTGAACAAGAAACGCAACCGGGCTATCCTCTCTGAGCGTGCAGCAAGCCAAGAGATGCGCCAGGCCAGGAAGAGCCGGCTTCTGGATGAGCTCAAAGAGGGCGAGATTCGCAAAGGGCGCATCAGTGGAGTCACCAACTTTGGCGCCTTCGTGGACCTTGGCGGCGCAGACGGTCTCATTCACATCTCGGAACTTTCGTGGCAATCGGTGCGCTCGCCTGAGGAAGTGGTGAAGGTTGGCGACCAGGTCGATGCCTATGTCATGAAGATAGACAGAGAAACCAAGCGGATCGCGCTGAGCCTCAAACGGACCCAGGCAGAGCCGTGGGCAGCCGTGGCGAGCAAGTATGCCGTCGGGCAGATTGTTCCGGCGACGATAAGCAAACTAGCGACCTTTGGCGCATTTGCTCAACTGGACGGCTCGGTTGAAGGCTTGATTCATATCTCTGAGCTTTCAGATAAAATGGTGCAACACCCGAAGGATGTGGTGAAGGAAGGCGATAAGGTTGCCGTAAAGGTGGTGCGAATCGAATCTGACCGCCGCCGCATCGGATTAAGCATCAAGCAAGTAAAGGCGGCAGAGGCCGATGATCTCTTCGCCAAGTTCAAGAGCGGCGAAGGGGAGCAAAAGGTCGAAAGACCGGCGCTCAGCGCATCGATGGCGGCTCAACTTGCTGAGGCAGTGGCCTCGAACGAAGCACAGAACCCGGCATAGCGCACAAGGCACAAGTTAAGAAACGTGTTGCAGGCAGTCAAAGGCTTGCATCGGTTGTGGGCAAAGACTCTGGGATGCGGAGGTATTGAGGACTGGCCCGGAATACTTTGACGAGGAGCGGACTATATGGCAAGCAGATTTGAAAAATTCTCAGAGCGGGCGAGGCGAGTACTCTCCCTGGCACAGGAAGAGGCGCAGCGCTTCAATCACAACTATATCGGAACAGAGCACATCCTCTTAGGCCTCGCACGCGAGACCGAAGGTGTTGCTGCCCGTGTTCTTTCTAACCTTGGCGTTGAGCTGAGCAAAGTCCGTTCGGCGGTGGAGTTCATCATCGGCCGGGGCGAGAAGGCGGTCCCCGGGGAGATCGGCCTGACGCCTCGCGCGAAGAAAGTTATCGAACTGGCCGTTGATGAGGCGCGCCGCCTGAACCACAGTTATATCGGCACGGAGCACCTCCTTATCGGTCTGATGCGTGAAGGAGAAGGCGTTGCCGCCGGTGTGCTCGAAAGCCTTGGTGTCACCCTGGAAAAAGCGCGCAACGAGACGAGCAGAATCCTTAGCCAGACGATGTCACAGCAGCAGCAAGGCGCCAGCGCACGGGCGCAGACGCGCACTCCTGTTCTCGATCAACTCGGCATCGACCTCACGGCCGCCGCCCGCGCAGGCAAGCTCGACCCCGTCATCGGCCGGCAGAAAGAGATCGAGCGCGTTGTGCAGATCCTGAGCCGCCGCACCAAGAACAACCCTGTGCTCATCGGCGAGCCGGGCGTGGGGAAGACGGCCATCGTTGAAGCACTTGCCCATCGCATCGTCAGCGGCGAGGTGCCGGAGACCTTGCTCAATAAACGACTGGTAACCCTTGATATGGGCGCGCTTGTCGCCGGCACCAAGTATCGCGGCGAGTTCGAAGAACGCCTGAAGAAAGTCATCGAAGAGATCAAAGCCTCAGGCAACTGCGTCCTCTTCATCGATGAGATGCACACGATGGTGGGAGCAGGCGCTGCTGAAGGCGCTGTTGACGCTGCTAACATCCTCAAACCCTCTCTCTCCCGGGGTGAGCTCCAGTGCATCGGCGCGACCACGCTCGATGAGTACCGAAAGTATGTCGAGCGCGACGCCGGCCTTGAGCGGCGGTTCCAGCCGGTCACTGTCGATGAGCCGAGCGTCGAGGATACGATCGAAATCCTGCGAGGCATTAAAGCCCGGTACGAGGAGCACCACAAGCTCACGATCACTGACGATGCACTCCGTGCAGCCGCGCAGCTTGCCTCCCGCTACATCTCCGACCGGTTCCTTCCCGACAAGGCCATCGACCTGATGGACGAGGCCTCCTCCCGCGTGCGTATCGGCAGCGCCAAGACGCCGCTCTCCGTGAAGGAGGCGATGCAGGTGCTGGAGAAGGTGCGCAAAGAAAAGGAAGAGGCCATCGGCGGGCAGCAGTACGAAGTTGCCGCCGAGCTGCGGGACCGAGAATTGAAGCTGAACGAGCGCCTTGAGCAGCTCGAGCGCGATTGGCAGAGCGAGCAGACGAAGGAACGCCCAGAAGTCACGGCAGAGCACATCGGCCAGGTGGTGGCCATGTGGACGGGCATCCCTGTGACGCGCCTTGCCACGGAGGAGACGGCACGCCTGCTCCAGATGGAAGAGTATCTGCACAAACGCATCATCGGCCAGGATGAAGCAATCACGGTCGTCTCCAAGGCTATCCGCCGCGCGCGCGTAGGACTGAAAGACCCACGAAGGCCCATCGGCGCATTCCTCTTCTTGGGGCCAACCGGCGTTGGAAAGACGGAGCTTGTGCGCGTGCTCTCCGAGTTTAT
This sequence comes from Thermoflexus hugenholtzii JAD2, assembly GCA_945861815.1. GTDB lineage: Bacteria > Chloroflexota > Dehalococcoidia > SHYB01 > SHYB01 > VGPF01. Next base: position 3,791 of record CAMAVV010000015.1, on the reverse strand, counting down.
GTTCGGCAGTGAAGAAAATATGATCCGGCTCGACATGTCGGAGTTCATGGAGCGCCACACCGTTGCACGGCTCGTCGGCGCGCCTCCCGGCTACGTCGGCTACGACGAGGGCGGCCAGCTCACCGAGGCTGTGCGCCGCAAGTCCTACTGTGTCATCCTGCTCGATGAGATTGAGAAGGCTCACGATGAGGTCTTCAACATCCTCCTGCAGATCTTCGACGATGGACACCTCACCGATGCCAAAGGCCGCAGGGTAGATTTCCGAAATTCCATCGTGGTCATGACGAGCAATATCGGCGCAGACCTGATCCGCAAGAGCACATCGATGGGCTTCGTGCAGAGTGGCGATGCCGCGATCGAGTCGAAGCGGGCCTACGAGCAGATGAAGGAAAAGGTTGGCGGCGAAGTAAAGCGCCGGTTCAAACCCGAGTTCCTGAACCGCATCGACTCGCAGGTTACCTTCCATTCGCTCTCGCAAGAGCATATCCAGCAGATCGTCAGCTTGATGCTCAACATCGTCGGAAAGACGATGCTGGAGAAAGGCATGGGCATGAAGGCCACCCAAGCCGCCAAAGAGTTGCTGGCGACAAAGGGCTTCGACCCAGCCTACGGCGCGCGCCCGCTCCGCCGCACCATACAAAATATGGTGGAAGACGCCCTCTCCGATGCCGTGCTGAAGGGCGAGTTCGACGCCGGCGATACCGTGATTGTGGACGCCGAAGAGGAAAAGATCGTCCTGCGCAAAGAGCCTGGCGAAGTCGCCGCCGCAAGCGATGCGCCAGGGCCAGAGATAGCCGCGCCGGCGAAGTAGGGCAAAACGCATAGTGGTATGTCACAGGCTCCCTGCTCTCCGGGGAGCCTGTTCTTTTTGGTATGCTAGCGTTGCGTTCACACATCAGCCTGGGACACGTGACAAGATCGGCGGGCAGCGATGGGCAACTCGATGGCGGTGGTGAAGCGGAACGTAAGGCCGGAGCTCGCGATGGCTGCCGTTGTCGCTTGGCTTGACCTCCAGTCGCTCGAGCTCATTAAGGGCGGATGGCAACCTATCGGTCGGACCGCATTCTCGCTCGCTCTCCGGAAGCCCCTTTGCCACCCTGCGCTAACCGTGCTCCTCTATCCGCCGCGCGCCCTTCGCTATGCCGTCCGCGAGATGTTTACCTCGAATGGCTTTGGGCAGATGGGATCGGCATCGGTAAACGCATCCTCGCCTCAAGGTATGCAGTACCAGGCGGACGTTCATTTCCTGATGTGGCGCGAGTTTCATCGGATGAAGCCGAATCAGACTGCCGTCCACGAAAGAGAGCGAGGGCCAGGGTTGATTTGGCAGACGGTGAACGAGGAGGCGCTTGGGCAAGAGATGGGAAAGCCTCTTCGGGCTAGCATCTTCAAGATAGAGGCGCGCGCAGCGGTGGAGCGGATAGAGATTGCCATCACTGCCCAGGGGCGAGAGGCGCGATCATGGATGCGGCGGCTTGAGGCTTACCTGGCGAGGACGAGTGACGCTGAGTTGAGAATAGCGGCGGAGGCGGCACGGATATGAGAGAAGTTGCGTACACGGTCAAGCTTCGGTCTAGGGATGGCGAAACGATACTCAGGGCCATTGCGGCTCAAGTTCCGCTGATCGCTCAGGAGATTGGGCAAGCGGACTGGCAGCCAGACACTGGTACGGAATACCCGTTTGACTGGACCAGGAAAGAGTTAACCAAGGATGGCGCCTCTCGCCGCTCAGAGAAGCTAGACCTTGCCGATAAAGCTATTTTCGCGATTGGGTTTGTTCTTGGGGTTGACCTATCTGTGCCGCAACCCAAAGCTCCGTATGAACCCCCGGTGAAATCCGAACCGGAACGATATCCGCCTCTTCAAAACCACCAGAAGCTATCTGTCCATGCCTTCGCGAGTGCCAACAGCATGGAACTTGTTATTCGCGCCTCGGGCACGCAGGCAAACATCCTTGCCCGCCGCCTTGCCGCCTACGTCGAACGCACGTATCCTGTAAAGCCGTAAGCGTCCTCGCTTTGCGATGACGACTCTCCTTGGAGGCAGCATGGAATCCACAAACATCCGCGCAAAAGAGGCGCGCAAGGTGAAGCTGAAGCCGATAGCATTCGCTCCGGCCGCCACGTTTGTCCTGCGCAATGAACTGGATATCGACCTGGTGATAGAGGTTGAAGGAACCCAGATCACAGTCAAGAAGACCTAGCCGACGCTTTCTTCTTGCAAGTCCTCCGCCAAACCTATTGACGGGGAGGCTGTAAACGGGTATATTTACTTGGTGCCACCCGCCCCTGCGGGTGGTTTGCGCCTCTAAGGGGTGCGTACCTTAACAAGAGAATAGTAGAAGGAATTAGGTAAGGTAAGTAAATCATTTTCTGGCGAGTTTGATCCTGGCTCAGGACGAACGCTGGCGGTGTGCCTTATGCATGCAAGTCGCACGGATCCGCAAGGATTAGTGGCAAACGGCTGAATAACACGTAAGCAACCAACCCTACAGTGGGGGATAATCCGCCGAAAGGCGGACTAATACCGCATTCGAGCACCTCTCATAAGAGAGGCGCTGAAAGCCGCAAGGCGCTGTTGGACGGGCTTGCGTCCTATCAGGTAGTTGGCGGGGTAACGGCCCACCAAGCCGAAGACGGGTAACTGGTCTGAGAGGACGGCCAGTCAGACGGGGACTGAGACACGGCCCCGACTCCTACGGGAGGCAGCAGCAGGGAATTTTGCGCAATGGGCGAAAGCCTGACGCAGCGACACCGCGTGAGGGATGAAGGCCTTCGGGTCGTAAACCTCTTTTTTAGGGGACGAGATAGGACGGTACTCTAAGAATAAGCCTCGGCTAACTACGTGCCAGCAGCCGCGGTAATACGTAGGAGGCGAGCGTTGTCCGGATTTACTGGGCGTAAAGGGCGAGTAGGTGGTTGGATAACTCCTTGGTGAAATCTCCCGGCTTAACTGGGAGGGTGCCGAGGAAAGTGTTCGACTAGAGGGACGTAGAGGAGAACGGAATTCCCGGTGTAGCGGTGACATGCGTAGATATCGGGAGGAACACCAGTGGCGAAAGCGGTTCTCTAGGCGTTTCCTGACACTGAGGCGCGAAAGCGTGGGTAGCAAACCGAATCAGATACTCGGGTAGTCCACGCCCTAAACGATGGATACTGGGTATGGGGGGTATCGACCCCTCCCGTGCCGAAGCTTACGCGATAAGTATCCCGCCTGGGGAGTACGGCCGCAAGGCTAAAACTCAAAGGAATTGACGGGGGCCCGCACAAGCAGCGGAGCGTGTGGTTTAATTCGATGCAAAACGAAGAACCTTACCTGGGCTTGACATGCTGGAAGTAGGAACCCGAAAGGGGGACGACCTGTAAAGTCAGGAGCTAGCACAGGTGCTGCATGGCTGTCGTCAGCTCGTGCCGTGAGGTGTTGGGTTAAGTCCCGCAACGAGCGCAACCCTTGTCTCGTGTTGTTTTCTCACGAGAGACTGCTCTGTAAAAGGAGAGGAAGGTGGGGATGACGTCAAGTCAGCATGGCCCTTACGCCCAGGGCTACACACACGCTACAATGGGAAGGACAGAGGGTTGCCAAACCGCAAGGTGGAGCTAATCCCATCAAACCTTCCCCCAGTTGGGATTGCAGGCTGCAACCTGCCTGCATGAACGTGGAGTTGCTAGTAACCGCAGGTCAGCTATACTGCGGTGAATACGTTCCCGGGGTTTGTACACACCGCCCGTCAAGTCACCTGAATTGTCTGCACCCGAAGCCGGTGGCCTAACCGTAAGGAAGGAGCCGTCTAA
>CAMAVV010000014.1 GCA_945861815.1 Thermoflexus hugenholtzii JAD2 | reverse complement strand
CGTCATGCCCAGGCTCGACTTCGCAGGGGCTCACGGACTAACATAGCGCGTGGTACAAAGCCCGGGGGCAGGTCAAAGGGGATTCGATTCGGGACAGGCTCTAACACAGAGGTTAATCGCTATCCCTCTATGCGTCTTGAAAGCCACTTAACACAATTGGTCAATAGGCTAGAACTCTTGCTCGGCGTTGACCCTCAAAACGAGCCCGGCACAAGTTCCGCAAAGCAGGTTCTAGAGCAGACTAATAACGTAGAAGTGAAGGAGACTCTGGAGGCATTGAGAAGCCTCAGACGCAGTTACGACCCGCCATCTTTGGACAGCCGTGACTTTGCGTTTATTACTAATCCCAAACTCAGGTCAATTTTGGAGTTGGATTATATTGAAGCTCAGCGATGTCTCTCAGCAGGTGCCCCTAAAGCTAGTGCAATGCTTGCGGCAGGCGTCCTAGAGGGAATGCTCCTCGACCAATTGCAGCGGGAGGGGGTACGCGCCCATGACAATTATGCCAAGGCGACGAAAGACTTCCGAAGAGCGGGGCAGGAAATCGATTGGGATAAGGCGGGATTGCGGCAATTGCTGTCGGCTGCTGCTCAACTTGGCATCATTAACGACCTGGCAAACCAGCTCGGAAGCGAAGCAATAGATTGCCGCGACACAGTGCACCCCAATGCGGAAATTCGAAACGGTAAGCGTGCACAATCCGAAGAGGCAGAACTCTTGTTGGTAACCGTAAAGTTGATGTATCGGACGCTGTCACTTGCCCCATAATTGCGCGCCCCAATCAACATGTTCCAGTGGGGCCCCTGAATTCTCGCCTAATGAATTCAAGATTTTGTGACACCGACCCTTCTACCTATTTGAGGCTTCACGGGCGGTTTGCGGGGGATGAAAACACTATCAACACTTTCCTGCCACAGCGTCCTAGCGTTTGTGTCGGACGTGAAATATAATGACGCCATGCGCCGCAAAGTTGGCAGACCCGCGACAGGCCACGAACCCCGCCTAAGCATCAGGATGAAGCCTAGTGCCCTCAAACGGGCCAATGGCGCGGCCAGGGCAGCGGGAACCACTGTCGGCAAGTGGATAGAGGCCGCAATCAACGAGAAGGTACAGCGTGAAAAGGGAGGACGTAATGTCACTAAGAGAGACCGCTAGACAGCTTGGGGTCAGTCACACGCTACTGAGTCTTTGGAAGCAGGGGAAGCGCAACTTGGCACCTGAATTGCAGGCCCGTTACTACCAGCTTGTAACCACTCAGCCCAAAATGGTTACAAAATCAGCGTTACGTCAACCATCGCCTAGGGCCCATTTGAACCTGGTGCCAAGGGTGGGATTCGAACCCACACGGGTTGCCCCAGCGGATTTTAAGTCCGCCGCGTCTGCCATTCCGCCACCTCGGCGTTCGTCCTCTATTGTACTGTCAGAACATAGGACGCGGCGGACTTAGCGATTTTGACGTCTCCCCCCAATTAGGTCCACGGATCAGTGGAGTCCTGCCGGGATATTTCCCTTGGTCTTTTGGGCGAACTCGTTTGGGGTCAGGTCGCCCAACGCACTATGGGGTCGAACGGTATTGTAGTCCTCCCGCCAAGCCTCGACGATGGCTCGCGCCTCTTCCAGCGTCGAGAACCAGTGCTCGTTGAGCCACTCATCCCGTAACCTGCCGTTGAAGCTTTCGACATACGCATTCTGGACCGGCTTCCCCGGGTCGATGAAGCGCAGCTGCACGTGATGGGCATAGGCCCAGGCGTCGAGCGCCCTGCCGGCGAATTCCGGGCCGTTGTCCACCGTAATCACCTCTGGGAGGCCACGGGTGAAGGCAAGCTCCTCCAACACCCGAACGACTCTCGCTCCCGGCAGGGACGTGTCAACCTCTGTCGCCAGGCACTGCCGCGTACAGTCGTCTACGATGTTCAACGAGCGGAGCCGCCGTCCACTGACGAGGCTGTCGGCGACGAAGTCCATAGACCAGTGCTGATTCTCTCGCGACGGGAGCGCCAGCGGTACCCTCCGAGCTCCGCACATCCGCTTGCGCGTGCGCCGGCGCACTATCAGCCCTTCTTCCCGGTAGAGCCGATAGATCCGTTTGTGATTGATGAGCCATCCCTCCCGCCGAAGCAGGAGGTAGAGTCGGAAAGAGCCAAAGCGACGCCGCTCAGCGGCCAAAGTACAGAGCCGCTCTCGTAAGCCTGGCGGATCCGTCCTCTTCCGTCGATAGCGAGCCAGTGACCGATGGACGCCGATAAGCCTGCAGGCGCGCCGCTGGCTGAAGCCGCGCTCCGCAACCACCACCGCCACCACTTCCCGCTGCGCCGCAGGCTCTAGGAGTTTTTTCGTAGGAGGTCCCGCAGCACGTGATTGTCCAAAGCTGCCTCTGCCAGGAGTTGCTTCAGCTTACGGTTCTCGTCCTCAAGCTGTCGCAGGCGCCGTGCCTCATTGACTTCCAGGCCCCCGAACCTGGCCTTCCAGTTGTAGAAGGTCGTGGGGGACACGCCGTACCGCCGGCAGAGCTCGCCGGTCTCCGCTCCAGCTTCGGCCTCTTTGAGCATCCCAATGATCTTTTCTTCCGAAAACCTGCCCTTTCGCATGACTGGTCGTCCTCCTTGTGTTTGCCCGGAGGACTCCAATTATCCACGGACCTGTTTTCGGGGGAGACGTCAGGCGCGCGACCCTCGCCCCTACCGTTCCGGTTTCTTCCCGTCGCCCGATAGCCGCTCGTTGACGTGGTGCAGGTAGGTTAAGAGGCCGACGGGGATGCGACTGCCTCCTGTCAGCTGAATCACCTCGCCGGTGATCCACGAGGCCTCGTCGGAGGCGAGGAAGACGCAGACGTTGCCGACGTCCTCGACAGCGCCAAGGCGACGGAGGGGTATCGTCTCGATCTGACGCTGGATGCGGCTCGGCTTGCTCAGTGTGCCCCCTGGCGCGGTAAAGGTCTCCGTCAGCACCACACCCGGCGCGACGGAGTTGACGCGGATGCCCAGGTGCCCCCACTCGACGGCCATCGTCGCCGTCAGGTTCTCGATGCCCGCCTTGGCCGCGCCGTACTGGCCCGTCATGGGGTTCGGCTGCGAGCCGCTGCGCGAGGTGATGTTGATGATGGAGCCGCCCTTGGTCATGGCGCGCGCGGCGGCTTGGGCGGCGAAGAAGGTCCACTTCATGTTCAAGTCAACGACTCGATCCCACTGGTCAGGCCTCAAGTCCATCAGCGCCCCAACGTCCTTGGGGTCGGCGCTGCCGGCGTTGTTCACCCAACAGTCGATGTTGCCGAAGGCGTGGGTGGCATCGTGAACGATTCGCTGGATGTCGTCAGGCTTGGTGATATCGGCCTGGACCGCAACGGCCTTGCGCCCCATCTTTTCTATCTCTTGGGCAACGGCCTTTAGCAGTTCAAGCGTGCGCCCAGCCACAACAACATCTGCGCCAGCCTTGGCCATGCAGAGGCTGATGCCTTTGCCGATGCCGCGCCCGCCGCCGGTAACGACCACTGTTTTGCCTTCGAGAGAGAACATGCTGCATCCTCCGGGATGCTCCAAGGATAACAAAAGGCCCTCTGGCACGTCACCAAAGGGCCTTTTACACAATCTGCCGGGGAAGAAGAGCTACTTCGTCGTCTCGTTCACAACGTAGGTGAAGCCGACGGATCGCCCATCGTGCTTGTGCTTATCGCCCGCCTCGTTCACAACCTCTCGGGCCTTGATGAGAATCATATGGGGCTCAACGTCAATGGTTTTCTTATGCTGGAACGTGCACTCTTTGCAGGTCACCACGACTTCAACAGGACGGGTAGTGCTGTCAGACATGAACCGAGTCTCCTTGACGAAACTTGCGCCTCCGAAACGTTTGGCACCGAAACAATATACACCGAAACGCGCTAGCCTGGTAGCCTGCTACTCCGACGCTATCTTGAGAGGAGGCGCAATTGCAGGGCCGATCCACACCGTTTGGATATTGACGAACTCCCGGATACCTAGATCGGAAAGCTCTCTGCCATAGCCGCTGCGCTTCACACCGCCGAAGGGAAGGCGCGGGTCGGAGGCGACCATGCCGTTGATGAAGACCTGCCCCGACTCGATGTGGCGCGTCAGCTCCTTTGCGCGGGCGATGTCCTTGGTCCAGAGCGCGGCGCCCAGGCCAAAGACAGAGTCGTTGGCAAGACGTACGGCCTCCTGCGCGTCCTTCGCCTTGATGATGGCGGCTACCGGGCCAAAGGTCTCTTCCTTAAAGACCGGCATCTTCGGGGTGACGTTTGTAAAAATCGTCGGCTCGTAAAAGAAGCCTTTGCCCGCCTTGGGCTTGCCGCCGAGCAATAGCTTGGCGCCGACGTCCAACGTGCGGCGCACCTGGCTATCCAGTTCGTCGCGCAGGTCGCCTCTCGCCAGGGGGCCGACGTTCACCGTCCTATCCATCGGGTCGCCAACTTTCAGGTCGCGCACCGCCTTGACGAAGAGGCGCTCAAAGTCGGCGGCGGCGGCCTCTTCCACGATGAAACGCTTGGCGGCGATACAGCTTTGGCCCGCGTTTTGGTTGCGCGCTCGCGCGCCGATGGTCGCCGCCTGCTCCAGGTCGGCGTCCCGCAGAACGATAAACGGGTCGGAGCCGCCAAGCTCCATGACGGTCTTTTTGAGATGCTTGCCGCTCAGCTCGGCCACCCGCGAACCTGTGCTATCGGCGCCGGTGATGGTGACGGCGTGGATACGGTCGTCGCCGATGAGGGGCTCAATGGCAGCGCCAGGGACGAGCAGCGTTTGGAAGAGGCCACCGGGGAAGCCTGCCGCGCGAAAGGCCTCCTCGATGGCGAGGGCGCACTGAGAGACGTTGGAGGCGTGCTTCAGGATGACGGCGTTGCCGGCCATCATGGCGGGGCAGGCGGCGCGAAAGGCCTGCCAGAAGGGGAAGTTCCAGGGCATGATGGCGAGAAGCGTCCCCAGCGGCTCGTACTGGACATAGCTCTCCGTCGCCGTGCTGGCGATGTGGCGGGGCTTCAGAAATGCCTCGGCATTCTCGGCGTAGAAGTCGCAGTTCCAGGCGCACTTCTCGACCTCCGCCTCAGCCTCGCCGATGGTCTTCCCCATCTCCGCCGTTGCCAGCGCCCCGAGGCGCGTCTTGTTGGCGCGAAGGTAGACAGCGGCGGCGCGCATCGGCTTCGCCCGTTCGGCAAAGGAGGTCCTGCGCCAGGCGGCAAAGGTCTTGGTGGCGCGGTTCAAAGCATTCTCGATCTGTTGCGGCGTAAACGCCTCAAAAGTGGCGATGACCTGTTCGGTGGCAGGATTGATTGACTGAATTGGCATGCAAATCTCTTTTCTTTCCTCTCTCCCCTTTGTGGGAGAGAACTAAAGAGAGGGGGTAAAACTCTTTGCCTGACTTCCGCAGGTGGTGGCCGCTATGCTAACGCGCCAGGGCGAAAAGAAAAAGCCCAGCAAAGAGCCGGGCCTTTTCAGGGAAGCGCGAGGTGGAGGCGCCGAGCGGATTTGAACCGCTGCATAGGAGTTTTGCAGACTCCCGCCTTAACCGCTTGGCTACGGCGCCACTCTGGTTAGGATACCAGAGCCGCTTCTGGCTTGGCAATGAAAGGGGACGGAAAGATTTAGCCACAGATTACTCAGATTGCACAGATTTGGGTTGAGCAGACAGGAAGGCAAAGAAGTACCCTCGATAAAGAGATTGGACAGATGCGGGTGCAGGCCTTATTGACCGAAAATGGGCTAGCTAGCTATACTACATAGGTGGTAGTTGACCAAATTGGTCGACTTTAAGCGGCAACGTCCTGTTGCCTAGGTTGGAGTGCGATATGCAGGCCACAGAGACAACCCATGAAGCGCCCACCGTCGCCATCAGCGAAAAGGCCGCGACGCAGCTTAGGAAGATTGCCCAAGCTGAAAAGCTGTCGGACACCGGCGTTCGCGTCGCCGTGCAGGGTGGCGGCTGTTCCGGCCTCACCTATAAGCTGGCGATGGAGACGAAGGATCGCGAGGGCGACAAGATTTACGAGCAGCATGGCGTGAAGGTTTACATCGATAAGAAGAGCGTCATCTACCTTGTCGGCACCGAACTGGACTTCTCGGACGGCCTCAACGGCAAGGGCTTTGTCTTCTCCAACCCGAACGCGAAGAAGACCTGCGGCTGCGGCACATCCTTCGCGGCGTAAGAGAAATCAGAATCTGGTTTTCCACAGGGGCCGGTCTGAGACCGGCCCCGTAATTTTTCAGGCGAAGACACAAGAGAAGACGATGCCCCTCGACGCACAGACAGAACGTGAATACTGGGTCTCTCGCAAGGGCGTCGCCGTCATGGACCTGTCGATTATCGGCAGGCTCAAGATGACCGGCGCAGACGCCCTCGACCTTTTACACAGGCTCTGCACCCAAGACATCAAACACCTTAAACCAGGCGAGGGCAGAGGCGCAGTCCTCACCAACGAAAAGGGCCGCATCCTCGACGTTATCAATGTCCACGTCTTCCCCGATCATCTCTTCCTCTTCACCACGGTTGGCGTGCAGGGGAAGACGATGGCGTGGATCGAGAAGTACACGATCACGGAAGACGTGCAGACGGCGGACATCACCGCCGAGACGGGCCAGATCTCCTTCGCAGGGGCGAGGGCAGGAGAGTTGGCAGTGGCGCTGGCCGGGCCGGAGATCGCCTCACTCCCGCGCTGTCACCACCGGGCCCTCAACGTCGGCGGGCCGGAGGCCTTCATCATCATTGGTGGAACCTTTGGCGGCGGCGCAAGCTACAACATCGTGCTAAGACAACGTAAAGATACGCCCAAAGCCCTGGACTATCTACTGGCAAAGGGCGAAATCTTCGGCGCAGACCTCGTCGGCCCGCGTGTTCGCAACGTCCTTCGCATCGAGGCCGGCGCGCCGATGCCCAATAAGGACTACGACGAGAACTTCAACCCGCTGGAGGCCGGCTTTCAGCACCACATCAGCTTTTCGAAGGGATGTTACATCGGGCAGGAGGTCATCGCGCGCCTGGACACCTACCAAAAGGTGCAAAGACACCTGGTTGGCCTGTATCTGCCCGAAGAGGAGCCGCCTCAGAACGGGGACAAGCTTTTCGCCGGCGAACGGCAGACGGGCGTCATCACGTCATCCGCATATAGCCCGTCCCTCAGCAAGCAGATCGCGCTGGCCTATGTGCGCACCGGCGATGCGACCCCTGGCACGAAGCTCGTCGCAAAGACGGAGCAGGGCGAAAAGACAGTCGAAGTCACGACGCTGCCATTTTTGCTATAGTCGACAGACGTACTACCCGTTCAGCAACCTAAAATCAGTAATCTTCCATGAGCGACACCTGGCAACGCGGCGACTACACCATCAGCACCGATAGAGCAAAGCTTGATCTTGACGTTATCCACACCTTCCTCTCGATGGAGTCCTATTGGGCTGTCGGCAGGCCGCGCGACGTTGTGCAGCGCTCCATCGAAAACTCGCTGCCCTTCGGCGTCTACCACGGTGAGCGCCAAGTCGGCTTTGCGCGCGTTGTGACTGACTATGGCACCTTCGCATGGATCGCAGACGTATTCGTCCTGACACCGGAACGCGGGAAAGGGCTCAGCAAGTGGTTGATGGAAGTCATCGTCACGCATCCGGAGCTGCAAGGCTTTCGCCGCTGGCTGCTGGGGACGAGGGACGCCCACGGCCTTTATAAACAGTTCGGGTTTATTCCGCTCAAGCGCCCCGAGCGCTTCATGGAGCGTCCAGACCCTGCGATGAAAGAATCGCCAGACTATTGGAAAAAGGACACGCCGTAGCGCCTAGCGATTCTTGAACTGCGGCTTGCGCTTCTCTGCGAAGGCGCGCGGGCCTTCCTTCGAGTCCTCCATCGTCATGAGCGGCCGCTGGATGTGCATCCCCAAGGCGCGCGCTTCAGCAACGGGCTTGCCGTGGCAGCGATAGTACATCTCGATGAAGGAGCGCGTGCAGGCGGGGGCGCACCGCTCGGCGATCGAGGTCGCGATCTCCAACGCTCTTTCCAGGGCCTTCCCCTTTGGCACGACCCAGTTCACGAATCCCATCTCTCTGGCGCGTTGGGCGGTAATGCGCTCCGGGACGACCGTGGCCTCGATGGCATGGCGGATGCTGATGCGGCTGGTGAGGTCGGCGGCCCAGGGGCCGGGGAGATTCCACAGCGTCTCCGTGATGCCGAACTGTGCCGTCTCGTCGGCCACGATCATGTCGCAGTCCTGGGCCATCCACCAGCCGCCGGCCAAGGCATAGCCGTTCACCGCCGCAATCGTCGGCTTGTAGATCTCCAGGCCCCGAGGCGTTGAGGGCGGGACGACGCTGCCGCGCCCTCGGGACTTCGGCTTGTTGCCGGAGGCGTTGGCCTCTGCCATGTCCTTCAGGTCGGCCCCTGCGCTAAAGGCCTTGTCGCCTGCGCCAGTCAGCACGCCCACCCAGGCGTCTTCGTCATCGGCAAAGTGCGTCCACGCCTTGTTCAGCTCGTCGAGCATGCCGCCGCTGAGGGCGTTCATGCGCTGGGGCCGGTTCATGGTGATGATGACGACGCGCCCGCGCTTTTCATAGAGAACATCGCCTTCTGCCATAGCTGCCTCCTCGCGATAAAGAGTCGGCGCGAATGATACCAGGGCAAAGCGCTCGAAGGGGAAAGTATGCGACACGTCCTTGCGGGTTGCCCCATGTGCTACTCTGTCCGCCATGATCACCGGCTACAACCACACCAGCATCACCGTGGGCGATATGGAGAAGATGATCCACTTCTACCGCGACATCTTCGGTATGAAGCTGGTCGCCATGCTGGACAACCGCCACGAAGGCGCAGGCGCTCAAGGCTCGGGCTTCGAAGGCCTGCACATGAAAGTCGCCAAGCTCAGGATGGGCGGGCGCTTCATCCTGGAGCTCATAGAGTACGTGAACAAAAAGGGAGAGAAACTCGATACACGGCCTACGAACATCGGCTCATTCCACATCGCTTTTACCTGCGTGGACATCATGGAGACGTACAGGCAGATGGTCGACAAGGGCGTGAAGTTCCGCCAGGCGCCCCATGTGTGGGACGGCGGCAAAGAAGGCGCCGTTTACGGCTTCGACCCCGACGGCAATCGCTTCGAGCTGACGACTGAGACGAAGTACTTCGAATAGCGATACCCGGGCATCACGCCCCGGGCGGAAGCGACGAGCCGTGGTGATGGACCATGAGCCACCGTCCATCACGCTTGGTGAAGACGTTGGTGGCCTGGACCTTCGCCTCGGCCACCTTGCCGTCAACCAGCGTGTTGATGTTTTCCATGCACATCACCCAGGCCATATCGCCTTGGACGCGCACCACTGCGCCAGTAATGGTGAACTGCATCATTGGCGTGTTCTCGAAGATGCGCTTCCAACTCTCCATCACGCGCTCGAAGCCGGTGAGGAGCGGCCAGCCAGGGTGTACGCAGGCGATTTCCTCGCTCTGTGCCCACACGGCGCGCATACGGTGTACATCCAGCGACTCGAAGGCGCGGTAGAAGCCCAGGTTGGCCTGTTTCACGGCATCGCTGTCAGCGAGAGAGGGCATGAGGAGTCCTATGACACCGGCGGGTGCGGGTTACATTATAATGCTGTCTCCGGCTGCCCTTTAGCGGTGGCCGGTCAGACTCTGTATCCGCGGTTTCCTGTCTCTATCTGCTTCAGTAGATGAGTGGATCGAACCGGGTTCAAGCCATCGAAGAAAGGGCGGACATGCGCGAAAACCGAATCGCTCTTGGAGCTTGTTTCGGAGAACAAAATCCTCGCAGCAGGCGGATTTGTCTCTTCCTTTTGGGCATCCTGGCCGGATTAGTACTCGCGGCGTGTGATGATTCCAAAGCAGTGGCGCCCACTCAAGCACCAGTCCCAACCGCCGCAGTCACCCCTGTGCCGACCCCAGCACCCTCGCCGACGCCGTTGCGCACCTCTCCACCTATACAACCGGGACTTGGTCGCATCACGTTCGAATCCCATCGCGACGGGAACGCAGAAATCTATGTCATGAGCACCGACGGCTCGGGGCAGACCCGACTGACAAATAGCTCCTCAGGCGACCAAAACCCTGCCTGGTCGCCTAACTGCGCCAGCATCGCTTTCCACAGCGACAGGGACGGCAATAACGAGATTTACGTGATGAATGCGGACGGCTCAACCCAGCAAAGACTGACCAATAGCCCTGCTACTGATCAAAATGCCGCCTGGTCCCCTGATGGCACAAGGATCGCTTTTTGGTCCGCACGCGATGGCAACAACGAGGTCTATGTGATGAACGGCGACGGCTCCAACCAGACCCGCCTGACGAACCACCCTGGAAACGATCAACTGCCAGCCTGGTCACCTGATAGCAAAAGGCTCACGTATGTCACAAGCCGCGATGGCAATCCTGAGATCTATGCGATGAATGCTGATGGCGCGAACCCTATCCGGCTTACGAATAACCCAGCGCGCGATTTCAACCCCTTCTGGTCTCCAGATGGCACAAAGATTTCGTTCTGGTCGGATCGCGACGGCAATATGGAAATCTATGTCATGAACGTCGATGGCTCGAACCCGACCAGGCTCACGAATAGCCCAAGTAGAGAAGGGAATCCTTCTTGGTCTCCCGACAGCACGAAGATCCTCTTTTGGTCCGATCGCAACGGGGCCGAGGATATCTACGTGATGACCGCAGATGGCTCAAATCTACTCCGCCTTACAGACAATCCAGCCCGCGACGTCGCTCCCGATTGGTGCAGCCGTTAGGGTAATTTGCGGCATTCGATTGCATAGCCCCGCGAAAGTCCTGGTCAACGGTTACTTGGGAGTCGCGGCTAAAATCTGCCTGAACTCTGCGCTGTTCATCTCCCGCACTTTCTTCTCTTTGATGAGCCACTGGCCATTCACCTTGCGAAAAGTCCAACGAACTGCGCCGTGGCTTGTAACGCTGACCTTCCCCGCGTCCAGGCCGAGGGCGAAGGTATAGCTGTTAGCCGTCGCCTCATTCCCGTTGATGTGGATGATGAGGTCGTTGCCGTGAACGTGCATCCGGTTATTCGGCTGCGTGCGTTTCTGCCCCGCGAGGCCCGTTCGCCAGCCGCGTATCTCTTTCTGCCCAGCCCAGCGCAGAACCTTCCCCTGGAACTCGATCTCCTCGATGCCGTCCTCCGTCCACAGCGCCAAGAACTCCTCCAGACGCCCGGCATCCGTGTTGATGGCGTACCTCGCGATGAGGTCGCGGATGGCGCGTTCGTCCTGCATCTCGGCGAGTGACGCCTCGAGCTTCGCCAGCTTCGCTTCAAGGCTGTCCTTCATATGCGCTCCTCTGGTGTTGCGTGATAAACCAATGCTCACTCAGCGTAGGTGTTCATAGCACGACGAGTATACGGCACAAACAAAACGGCCCGCCTGAGGCGGGCCGTTTTTCCGTTCTTTGTCTGCCTTCCGCTTACGCGTCTGCGTAGAGGTGGAACTCGTAGGGGTGCGGGCGCAGGCGCATGGGGTCGATTTCCTTCTTGCGCTTGTAATCGATGTAGGTCTCGATGAGGTCCTTGGGGAAGACGCCGCCGCGCAGGAGAAATTCGTTGTCCTGCTCCAGGGCGCCGATCGCCTGCTCAAGGCTGCCGGGGACGGTCCGTATCTTCTTGAGCTCCTCGGGCGGCAGCTCGTAGATGTCGGCGTCCAGGGGCTTGCCCGGGTCGATCTTGTTCATGATGCCGTCGATGCCTGCCAAGAGCATGGCAGAGAAGGCCAGGTAGGGATTGCACGTGGCATCAGGCGGGCGGAACTCGATGCGCTTCGCCTTCTCGTCGTTGGCATAGACGGGGATGCGAACGCAGGCGCTGCGGTTCCGGGCGGAGTAGGCCAGGTTCACAGGCGCTTCGAAGCCGGGGACAAGCCGGCGGTAGGAGTTGGTGCCGGGCGCGCCGAAGGCCAGGATGGCGTGGGCATGCTTGAGGAGGCCGCCGATGTAGTAGCGGCAGGTCTGGCTGATGCCGGCGTAGTTGCTCTTGGGGTCGAAGAAGAGGTTCTTGCCGGCCTTCCACAGGCTCTGGTGCGTATGCATGCCGGTGCCGTTATCACCAAAGAGGGGCTTGGGCATGAAGGTCAGCACTTTGCCGTGCCTGCGCGCGACGTTTCGTGCGACGTACTTGATGAGACCGACCGTGTCGGCCTGGGTGACAAGGGTGTTGTAACGGACATCGAACTCACCCTGACCGGCTGTCGCGACTTCATGATGGTGGACTTCCATATGGATGCCCAAGTCCACCAGCGTCTGCACCACTTCCGAGCGGAAATCCTGATAGGTGTCTGTAGGAGGCGTGGGGAAATAGCCTTCCTTGTTGCGAGGGCGGTAGGCAAGGTTGGCGCCATTCTGCTCGATGCCCGAGTTCCAGATGCCCTCGTTGGAGTCGATGAAGTAGTAGCCGCTGCGCTGGGTCTGATCGAAGCGCATAGTGTCGAAGACGAAGAACTCGAGCTCCGGGCCCCAGAAGCTGGTGTCGGCGATGCCGCTCTTGACCAGGTAGTCCTCGGCCTTCTTCGCGATGTAGCGCCCGTCGCGGTCATAGGGCTTGTGGTTCACCGGGTCGGCGATGTTGCAGTTGATAACCAGCGTTGAGTGCTGGTAAAAGGGATCGATGAATGCGGTGTTGGAATCGGGCATGAGCAGCATGTCGCTCTCATGGATCTGCTTGAAGCCCCGAATGCTGGAGCCGTCAAAGCCTTTGCCACCCTCGAATGTTTTCAGGTCGAACTCTTCGATGGTCGACGTGATGTGCTGCAGCGTGCCCAGCAGGTCGGTAAACCGATAGTCAATAAAGCGAACGTTGTTCGCCTTGCACATGTCGAGGACTTCTTTCGGCGTCCTCTTCGCGATACCTTTCGCCATACGTTCTCCTTTAGACAGGGAAGCCACATAGGCCCCTGCGTGTTACGCACAACAAAAAGCCGCCTTCTTGAAGCGCGCTGGGCCATATTATGCCCTAGATTTGCCTGGGAAAAGTCCCTGTCATGTAACAACGGTGTTACGAGCATCACAAACCGAGTGCTGAACCTGGTTCAAGGTTTATCGTTGAAGCGATAGCCCACGTTGCGCACAGTATCGATGAAGACATAAGGCCCGTGTTCTATCTTGCTGCGCAAGCGGCGGATATGAACGTCCACAGTGCGCGTGCCGCCATAGTAGTCGTAACCCCAGACCCGGTTGAGAAGCGTCTCCCGGGTGAAAACTTTGCCTGGGTTTGTCGCGAAGAACTTCAGGAGCTCGTACTCCTTGAATGTCAGCTCCATGCGCTTGCCGCCCTGGGTCACCTCATAGCGCGAGAGGTCGATGACCAAGTCGCCGACGCGGATGACGATGGCCTCAGTGGCAGGCGCATGCTTGCGAATCAGCGTGCGGATGCGCAAGGCAACTTCGGGGACGCGAAAGGGGGAGACGGCAAAGTCGTCGAAGGGCCCAGCCTGCTCAAAGGCGTTCATGTTCCCGGCGGAGAGGAGCGCAAGCACCGGGAGTTTCTGCTCAGCAGCGCCGCAGGCCTCCACGAACTGGGCCAGCTCAGGGCTGCTGGGCTGCACGTCGTTCAGGTCCAAGATGGCCAAGGCCGGCCGGTCGCCGTCCAGCATCGACAGCGCCGATGAGAGATCGGGCGCAGAGACAGTTTGAACATCGGCCTGGCTCGATGCCGCCAAGGCAGCTTGTGCGCCAGGTGTCTCACCACCGACTATCAGAATGCGCAGCATAGAAAAATACCACCGCCAGTCGAGGAAAAGGGATGACCTATGATAGCAAAATCAGGGGATAGCAAGGAGCTCCAACCACAGATTCCGCCGATTACACAGATACAGAGAGGGTTGGTCCGCTAAATTCACCGAGAATACTGAACGGAAAGGAGAGGCAGGGGGCAAGGAATCAGTAAATCTCCAGAGATGCCCCGTCTACCACCAGAGCTTGCCCTTCACCTGCTTCTCGATCTCTTCGTAGCTCTTGGTCCACAAGTGGGTGCTCAGGTACTTCCAGCCCCCATCGGCGAAAAGGCAGACGACGTTGCCCTTCTCCATGCGCGCAGCGATCTTGAGGGCGCCGATAAGCACTGCGCCAGAGGATATGCCGGCAAAGACGCCCTCTTTCTCCGTCAGCTCGCGAGTGGCTTTGAATGCCTCGGCGCTGCGAACGATAATCCGCCCATTGAGGACGGACATATCGAGGACGGGCGGGATGAAGCCATCCT
Source organism: Thermoflexus hugenholtzii JAD2 (assembly GCA_945861815.1). Taxonomy (GTDB): domain Bacteria; phylum Chloroflexota; class Dehalococcoidia; order SHYB01; family SHYB01; genus VGPF01. Next base: position 1,809 of record CAMAVV010000014.1, on the reverse strand, counting down.
CCAAGCTACGCAATCCCTGAATCAGCTCATCGGGGTGCGGCGCGATGGCGATGACCCGCGTCTTGGGGTTCTTCTCCTTGAGGTATCGCCCGACGCCGGTGAGGGTGCCGCCGGTGCCAAGGCCCGCCGCAAAGACGTCCACCTGGGGCAGGTCGCGAAGGATCTCGGGGCCAGTCGTTTCGTAATGGGCTCGGGGGTTCGCCTCGTTGCCGTACTGGTAGGGCATGAAGTAGCGCTTGTCTTTCGCCGCCATCTCCTGGGCAACGACGATAGCGCCGTTAGTGCCGGACTTGCCCTCGGAGAGGACGATCTCCGCGCCGTATGCGCGCAAGAGTTCGCGCCGCTCCACGCTGACGTTCTCCGGCATCACGACCTTCACCTGATAGCCGCGCATGCGGCCGATCATCGCCAGAGAGATGCCGGTGTTGCCGCTGGTGGGCTCCAAGATGACGTGCTTTTTGGTCAGTGCGCCAGACTTTTCGGCGGTGTCCATCATGAATTTGGCGATGCGGTCTTTCACGCTGCCGGTGGGGTTCTGCCCTTCAAGCTTGGCGAAGATGCGCACGCCCTTCTTTGGGCTGACGCTATGCAGTTCCACCAGGGGCGTGTTGCCGATGGCCTCAACGAGGTTCTTGTAAAGCATGCGGGGTGCTGTGGCAAGGCCAGGCTTAGGCGCCGCCGCAGAAGACCTCGTAGTCGATGAGTTCTTTGACCGTCGGGTGGTCGCCGCAGAGCGGGCACTTGGGGTCGCGGCGCAGCTTCACCTCGCGGAACTCCATCTCCAGGGCGTCGAAGAGCATGAGCCGGTTCACCAAGGGCCTGCCGAGGCCAAGGATAAGCTTGATCGTTTCGACGGCCATGATGGAGCCGACGATGCCGGGGAGGACGCCGAAGACTCCAGCCTCAGCGCAGCTGGGCACCATGCCGGGAGGAGGAGGCGACGGGTATAAGCAGCGGTAGCAGCCTTTCCCCGGCTCGAAGACGCTGATCTGGCCATCGAAGAGGAAGATGCTGCCGTGAACGAGGGGCTTCTTGAGGAAATATGCGGCGTCGTTGCTCAGGTAGCGTGTGGCGAAGTTGTCCGTGCCGTCCACGATGATGTCGTACTGGCCCATGACTTCCATCGCGCTCTCGGAGTCGAGCCGTTTTGCGATCTGGATGACTTTCACATCGGGGTTGATGTTGTTCAGTGTATCGGCAGCAGAGGCGACTTTAAGACGGCCAACGTCTTTAGTGTTGTGGAGGATCTGGCGCTGGAGGTTGCTGAAGTCGACGGTGTCGAAATCGACGATGCCCAGGGTGCCGACGCCCGCCGCAGCGAGGTAGAGGGCCGTGGGAGAACCAAGGCCGCCTGCGCCCAGGAGGAGCACCTTTGAATCGAGGAGCCTGCGCTGCCCGTTGCCGCCGACCTGGGGCATGATGATATGCCGCGAGTAGCGTTTCAATTGCTGCGGCGTAAACGTTTTCGTCATCGTCATGGCGCGGGTCCTTCCTAAACGGGAGCACCGTAACCAAAGAGGCTTCTCCACAATGATTCGTGCACTGCTTTAGATGATGCCGCCTTGTGCAAGGGTGCACTCTGTTGCCTCAGAGCGCCGCTGCCGCCGCACCAGGGGGAACCAAGGGGAAAGTATACCAGAGGCAAAGGAGAGGGAGCAACGAGCCTTATTCATAATTCCTCGCGGCGAGCCTGTTCATCGATACTTCTCCATGTCTGCTGAAAGGCCGCCGCTTGCGCCTCTAGGGCAATTCGGAAGTCCCTTGGTAATGGCACGGACTGCCAAACGTCACCACGCCTTACGTCCCATA